>DAOSIN010000001.1:0-28555 GCA_035366675.1 Salinivirgaceae bacterium
GGATTAATATTTTAGAAGTCATAAATAAAAACAGTTTAGACTTTGATTATACTATCATAAAATTCAATGGACATACCGAAAAAATTGTTTCGGAGCAAATAAAAAATGGACATAGAAACTTTATAGTTGTCGGAGGAGACGGAACTCTCAACGAAGTAATAAATGCCGTTTGCAAGCAAAATGAAGTTAGTACTAAAGACATCAGTATTGGCATTATTCAAATGGGTAAGGATAACGATTGGGCTAAATATTATGGTTTTGATAGAGATTATCAAAAGGCGATAGATAGAATTAAACGAAAATACACGAAATTTCAAGATGTCGGTTTAGTTAGATACAAGGATGAAGAGAAAATCAAGGAAGCATATTTTTTAAATGTAGCGGGTATGTGCTTAGACGGTGCCGTTGTAAAAGCTACAAATGAAATGAAAGTAAGAGGGAAGAGGTCCTGGTTTCATTTTATGTTTAATTTGATTAAAAGAATTATTAATTATAAGCCGTGGTATTTAAAAATCCAGATAAATGATGAAGTTATCGAGGGGAAAATTTTGTCTATAAATATTGGTAATGGAAAATATTCAGGTGGAGGAATGCTACAAACTCCTGATGCAATAATAGATGATGGTTTGTTAGATGTTACTATTTATGAAAATATGTCAAAATTTAAAATGGCAGTTAACATCAAAAAGTTGTATGATGGAACCTTAGGCAAGGTTAAAGGAGTAAAAATGTATAAAACCAAGAAATTTTCTATTGAGTCGGAGCAAGAAATTGTTGGCGAAACAGATGGCGAGACTATAAGTTCTACAACTTATGATATAAACATTATTCCAAGTGCTGTAAAGGTTTTTGTGTAAATATTACAAACATTAAAAAGCTATAAGCCTTATTTTTATTAAGAATAACTATTTCTTCTTTTCAACTAAAAATCAAATCCAAATAGTAAAAAAAATAGATATTTTGAATAATACTTACGAAAACAAATATTTCTTTATAGTAAATCCCAATGCTGGCAACTCGGAAGCGGAACACGAATGGATTAATATTTTAGAAGTCATAAATAAAAACAATTTAGACTTTGATTTTAGTGTCACTAAATTCAATGGGCATGCCGAACAAATTATTTCGGAGCAAATAAAAGCCGGACATAGAAACTTTATAATTGTCGGAGGTGACGGAACCCTCAACGAAGTAACAAATGCCGTTTGCAAACAAAAAGAGGTTAGTTCTAAAGATATTAGCCTAGGTATCATTCAAATGGGTACTGGAAACGATTGGGCTAAATATTATGGGTTTGACAAAGATTATCAAAAAGCAATAGACAGATTTAAACAAAAAAATACAAAATTTCAAGACGTAGGTTTAATTAGATATAATGATGGTTCTGAAAACAAAGAAGCATATTTTATAAATATTGCAGGTTTATGCTTCGACTCTCTTGTGGTAAAAACAACAAATCAAATGAAAGCAAGAGGTAAGAGAACAAGTTTGTCTTACATGTTTAATTTGCTAAAAAACCTTATTAATTATAAACCCTGGCATTTAAAAATCCACATTAATGACGAAATCCTCGAAGGAAAGTTTTTGTCTATAAGTATCGGTAATGGGAAATATTCTGGTGGGGGAATGCTCCAAACTCCTAATGCAGTAATTGATGATGGTTTGCTAGATGTTACTATTTATGAAAATATGCCAAAATTTAAAATTGCAGCAAACGTTAGGAGATTATATAACGGAACCGTAGGCAAAGTAAAGGGAGTAAGAATGTTTAAAACCAAGGAACTCCTTATTGAGTCAGAGCAAGATATTTTTGCCGAAACTGATGGTGAAATAATAGGTTCTGCTCCTTATGATATAAGCATTATCCCAGGTGCAATAAAAGTTTTTGTGTAAAAACTATATACATTTTGGAAAAGCTCTAAATCGTATTTTTATTTGATATCAATATTTTTTTGTTTCAACGGAAAAGGAGACATCATAATCATCTGGTATTTTTGGGACTAAAACCCAATTCATACTTTCACAGAGAACATCACATAAACCACATTGATGTACAGTTATTTTATATAAATATTTTTTTTGAGAATCATCTTTAGTCACATTTCGTTCGAATGTTGCCCTGCATGCCTCTGATGCATATTTCCCCAGAAGCGTATATTGATTAAAGTCAATGCTATCATATGTGTTGCCGTTATCAAAACTTACTTTTAAGCTAAAAACATTCTGCGAGTCAGTTCTTATAACGTGTTCATAGTTACTCATTGCCCATGTAGTTAATGGGCGTGATACCAAAGCGTTTGAAACAATTTCACCCGTACCAATAATTTGTTTTGGTAGTTTATCTCTACAATTCGTTTCTTTATTGCATGCTACTAAAGAGAATATTGCAAATAATAGAATTAAATTTTTCATACGTTTATATTTTTTTCAGTTTAAGGTCGTATGGAACTCACATGCTTTATAATCATGCTTTTGGGTGTCACGTTTAGTTTGGCATGTTCGTTTCATTTTATGATTATTTTTTGTTTCAACAAATCTTCGTTTATTTTGTAAATTGCGAGTTGAATTAATGAAGATAAAAATTTTATGGCAAACAACAAAACATCACGTAATCTAAAGCCACATATAGGGATATTTGGTCGCAGAAATGTCGGCAAATCAGCTTTTATCAATATATTGACAGGGCAAGATGTTGCCATTGTCTCCGATATTCCGGGCACAACAACCGACCCTGTAAAGCGTTCGGTCGAGATTTTGGATTTCTCGCCGGTAGTAATTATCGATACCGCTGGAATAGACGATTTTGGCGCACTCGGAGAAAAACGTATCCAGCGAACACGACAAGTTTTGTCGCAAATAGATTTGGCTTTTCTGTTAGTTACAGATAATCAGTTCGGCGAAATAGAAGATAATCTTATTAAAGATTTCGATAAGCGTAAACTACCTTATGTTTTAGTCTATTCAAAAACAGATATTTCCACTCCCGACAAACAGCTAATTAAATCGATAAAAGATAAGTACAATAAGGAGGTTTTTCCTGTCAATACTGCAAATCCCGAAGGGTTAAAAGCAATTGTTGACGAGATCAAACGCCTGATACCCGAAACAGCTTATACAATGTCTTCGATTTTAGGCGATATTATTGAAAAAGAAGATATTGTATTGCTTATTGTTTCAATAGATGTTGCAGCTCCCGCAGGGAGATTGATATTACCACAAGTTCAAGTAATTCGTGATATATTAGATAATCGTGCTGTATCTATCGTTCTGCAATTCAGTGAGGTAGCGCAATTTTTGAAAACAACCGGCATTAAGCCTAAATTGGCAATTGCAGATTCTCAACTTTTTTATCGGAAAGAAGAGATTGTGCCCGATGATATTATGCTGACAGGATTTAGCATAGTTTTGGCTCGTCATAAAGGCAATTTTCAGGAGTATATAAAAGGAACTCCAAAAATCGGCAGTCTGAAAGATGGAGATAGAGTTCTGATTCTCGAATCGTGTTCACATCACGTTAGTTGCGATGATATAGGGCGAGTGAAAATACCACGCTGGATGAGAGATTTTTCCCAAAAGCAACTTGAGTTCGATGTTGTGGCAGGATTGTCAGTAATTAATCGTCCTATAACTGATTATGCTTTAGTTGTTCAATGCGGCGGTTGCATGGTAACCAGAAAGCAGCTACATCAACGTTTGCAAGTTGCTATTGATGCGGGAGTGCCTATAACAAATTATGGAATGGCAATAGCCTTTATGCATGGATATTACTATCGGGTAATGGAACCGTTTCTTTAAGCAATTAGCAATGTGCAATTAGCAATTAACAATTGGAACACAGATAACACGGATTAAACTGATTTGCACGGTAAAAATCTGTGTGAATCTGTTACATCTGTGTCATCTGCGTTCTACTAACTTTTAACTTCTAATTTATAAAAAAAGTAGTGCATAACGTACAATTTTTATATTTTTGTGGTATTATACCGATTGGACATACACTATAGTCCAAACCTCGCTATCGCTCTTTTGGACTATGTGTTTGTAACATCGATATTTACAATTGTAAAATTTTAAAAAGATTGAACTATTTTAAAATTACAATTGGTATTATAAGATTTTATCGTTAACTGAAATGAGAAAAGGAAGAACTGAATTTTTGTTTTTATTATTCACGTTAGTACTTTTTTTTATTCTGGGAAAAATTTTCTCAACAAACTTTTCAGCCTGTAATAAAACTGAAACATTAAATGAACCCGACACTTCATTTTATCCTATTTTAAGGGCAGAAGTAGAGAAACTGTACAATGATAAGATAATGGGCGGTTTTTCAGGGGCTATGATAGTTTCATGCGGTAAAGACATTGTTTTTGAGCGGTATAAATCTTTCAAAAACAGAAGGGTAAATGCTAATATAAATCAAAACTCTCGTTTTCAATTAGCCTCTATTACCAAGCAATTTACTGCGGTGGCAATTTTACAACTATATGAAAATGGTTTGCTAAATATCTATGACACAGTACAAAAATTTATTCCAGAATTTCCATATCACGATATTACAATTCATCAACTGTTATGTCATAGATCAGGGCTACCAAATTATGTTTATTTTTTAGATGATTACACAGATTCTCGTTATAGTTCTGTTTCCGGCGACTCTTTGTTAGGACTATTAGTAAAAAATCCCCCGGCAATCTATTCAAAACCCGGAAGTAGATTCAGATACTCTAATACAGGTTATGTTGTATTATCGCTTATAGTTGAACGAATTACAGGAGAGTCATTTCACAATTATCTCAGAAACAATCTATTTGAACCTGCTGGAATGTTGCAAACCGAACTTTTGGTGCCAAATGTCAATGATAACTTCCCTAACATGCTAACAGGCTATAGCAAATTTGGGCGTGATAGCCGGGAAGATTATCTCAACGGCTGTTATGGCGATAAAGGTATATGGTCAACAGCAAGAGATCTTGTATCGTGGGATCAAGCTCTATACGATTCTGTAATTATAAAAAACGAAACACTTGAATTAGCATTAACTCCACATGGAAGACCAATCTCGTCAAAAAATAATTATGGATATGGCTGGAGAATAGCCAATTACAATCAAGCAGCTGTATATTACCATACAGGATGGTGGCAAGGCTTTAAAACATTGATAATGCGTTTTCCTGAACAAAAAATAACTGTAGTTGTTTTGAAAAACACATTATCAGGTCCTATGATTTATCAGGAAGAGATGGTGAAGATTGTTGGTCGTAGCCTTTCTTTACCTCAATTTCTTGATGATAAGATTGAGATTGATAGCACCAACCTGATATACTTTGAGAGTTAATATAAAAACGACCTTTGTGTGGTTTTAAAAGCAACTCTAATTAAAATTTTGTATTTTACAGCTTTAAATGTTAAACATTAATAAAAAACCCATTTATATGAAAAAATTATTATTTCTGTTTGTTGCGGTAACTTTTTGTGCAACAAAGTCGTGGGCTTATGATGATGCCCGAATGATGCGTTTCCCCGACATCAATGGCGAACGCATAGTATTTGTTTATGCAGGCGACATTTGGACAGTCGATTCAAATGGAGGTGTAGCACGTAAACTGACGTCACATCGTGGAATTGAGCTTTTTCCAAAAATTTCGCCAGACGGAAAATGGATTGCTTTCTCTGGCGAGTACAGCGGAAGTCGACAAGTTTATGTAATGCCCGCAAATGGAGGTACTCCTAAACAATTAACTTTTTATAATGATGTTACAAATTTGCCACCGCGCGGAGGCTTCGATAACGTGGTCTTAGGCTGGACAGCCGACAGTAAAAAGGTGTTTTTCCGTAGCAACCGAACTGAATACGGCGATCGAATGGGAAAATACTTTACAGTCAGCATAGAGGGAGGTTTAGAGGAAGAATATCCGATACCGCACGGAGGTTTTGGAACACTTTCGCCCGATAACAAAAAAGTTGCTTTCTCGTATATCGACCGTGAATTTAGAACATGGAAAAGATATAAAGGTGGTCGCGCGTCAAATATCTGGATTTATGATTTAGAAAAAAATCTTTCTGAAGAGATTACCGACTTTAAGGGTACAGATCAAGTGCCCGTTTGGTACGGTGATAAAATTTACTATGCTTCAGACAGAGACCTATGGCTAAATATATTCAGCTACGATGTTAATACCAAAGAGACTACAAAAGTTACAAACCACGATACATTTGATGTTATGTGGCCCAGTGGCTCAAACGGTCAAATTGTTTACGAACATGGTGGACATATTTATAAGCTAAATCTGGCAAACGGAAATACCGAAAGAGTAAAAATCAGTATCAATTACGATAATCCATATACACTTCCATATTTCAAAAATGTAAAAGAAGATATCAGTGGTGTTGATATCTCTCCAAATGGAAACCGCGTGTTAATTGATGCTCGCGGAGATATCTTTTCTGTTCCCGCTGGAGAGGGTACAATAACCAATCTTACAAACAGTCAAGGAGTCAGAGATTTATCATCAGCTTGGTCGCCCGATGGAAAATATATAGCATTCTATAATGACTCTACCGATGAATATGAATTGTATTTGATTGAAAATAAAGAGGGTGCAAAGCCGACACAAATTACTAAAAACTCAAAAGGTTGGAAATATCAAGCCAAATGGTCGCCAAACAGTAAATATTTGGTTTTCTTTGACAGAAGCATGCAACTCCAGTTTGTTGACGTAACTACCAAAAAAGTCACAGTTATCGACACGCCAACAAGCAACGAAATACGTTCGTATGCGTTTTCTCCCGATTCTCGTTGGGTTGCATACACAAAAAATAATCCTAACAATCAGTCTGCAATTTGGGTTTACAATATCGAAAAATCTGAAAAAACTCAACTAACTGATGCAACTTTCAGCGATAGAAGTCCCGTGTTTTCTAAATGCGGCAACTACATATTTTTTCTATCTAACCGCGATTTTAATTTAGCATTCTCTGATTTTGAGTTCAACTATCTTTACAATAAAGCAACACGCATTTACGCTGTTGCACTTAGAAAAGATAGCCCACGACTGTTAGATATTAAGGAAACCCTTGAAACACCGAGCGACGACTCTCAAAAGAGCACAGAACCGAAAAAAGATAATGCTAAAAAAGATGATAAATCAGAAAAAGATTTAAACGTTACAATCGATTTTGACGGAATAAATCAGCGTATTGTGGCATTCCCGTTACCATCAGGCTCTTATTGGAATCTTGATGCAATAAAAAATGGAATTGTTTTTTGTAATGATGAAGGATTTCAACGATTTGATATTAAAGAGCAAAAACAAGAGACCATAATGGCAGGTATTTCATTTGCCGTTGTTTCAGCTAACGAAAACAAATTCCTTTACAACCAAGGCTCAGATTACGGAGTTGCCACCTTAGCGCCAAATCAAAAAGCAGGAGAAGGCAAGCTAAATCTCGATAAATTAGATATGCGTATCGAGCCAATTGAGGAGTGGAAGCAAGTATTTGCCGATGGTTGGCGTATTTATCGCGACTATTTCTATGTCTCTAATATACACGGAGTTGACTGGGATGGTTTCCGTAAAAAATATAGCGAGTTGTTACCTTTTGTTAGTCACAGATTTGACTTAGACTACATTTTTGGAGAGATGATAGGAGAGACCAACGCTGGACACGCATACTCAAATTACGGCGATTTTGAAAAGGTAAAACGTTTAGAAACAGGACTTTTAGGGGCTAAATTTGCAGCCGACTTAAAAAATCAGCGATATAAATTCACAAAAATTTATCAAGGCGAGAACTGGAACCCAAGTCGGCGCGCACCACTTACCGAACAAGGTATTAATGTTAGAGAGGGCGACTATTTGATAGCAATAGACGGGATAGATGTTACAACTAACGAAAATCCTTACAAGTTTCTTGAAAACAAAGTCAATGTGCCCGTGAAAATTACCGTTAACTCCAAACCATCCGCCGATGGCGCAACAACCTACACAGTTAAGCCAATTGCGAGCGAACATGAACTGATGTATCTTGACTGGGTAAACGTGCGTAGAGAAATGGTTGACAAACTTTCAGACGGGAAAATAGGTTATATGCACATACCAAACACATCGTATGACGGTAACCGTGAGTTACATCGTGGAATGTACGCCTACAACGATAAAGAGGCTTTAATTATTGACGACAGATTTAACGGCGGTGGATTTATCCCCGACAGAATGATTGAAATCGTTAGTCGCGAAACCCTCGCAAAATGGAATGTAAATGGACTTGATCCAATGCGCACCCCTGGTATCGCTCACGATGGTCCAAAAGTTATGCTTATCAACCAATATTCGTCATCGGGTGGAGATGCGTTCCCGTATTTCTTTAAACAAAAGAAATTGGGAACCGTTATCGGAGCACGCACTTGGGGAGGACTTGTTGGAATTTCCTCAAATCCCGGATTTGTTGACGGAGGTTCGTTTAATGTTCCTCGATTTGGTATTTATAATAAAGATGGAGAGTGGATTATTGAGGGAGTAGGAGTATATCCTGATATTGAGGTGATTGACTCTCCGCATTTGGTTGCACAAGGGAAAGATCCATCTCTCGAAAAAGCTGTAGAGGTGTTGTTAAAAGAGTTGAAAGAAAATCCACCTAAAAAATGGAAAACACCAGAAGAGCCAGACCGTTCTAAATGGATAGAGATTGAAATAAAATAACACAGATTTTGTAGTAGAGACGGTGCATGCACCGTCTCTACGTTATCTTATGTCAACATGAGGACATTCATAGCAATAGATATGCCTGTAAGCGAGGAACTTAAAGCAGCTTTGATAGACATTAAACAAAGTTTATCGACATCGAAAATCAATTGGGTCGATTTTTCAACTCTTCATCTAACGATTGCGTTTCTGGGAGATACTCCAAACAATGTAATTCAGAGACTTCAAACCGATTTCAAAAATAAAATTAATGATTTTGGAACCTTTCAATTGAAAGTTGCTAATGTCGGTTTTTTTGGTCCCAAAGCAAGCCCAACAGTAGTTTGGGTAGGAGTAGAGTCATGCGAAAAGCTTGTAAAACTACACAAGATTATCAATGATATTGTTTTACAACATAAAACTCAACACGACTTTCGTCCTTTCAAGCCCCACGTAACAATTGGGAGAATTAAGCAATCAGCTGATACTGATATAGTTAACAGCTTATCTCGTAAATACAAAAACAAGAAATTTCAAACAGTCCAATGTGACAAAGTAATTATGTATCAAAGTATCTTGACTCCTAAGGGTGCGATATACAAGCCCTTATTCGAGCAAAACCTATAATGTTATTGTCGAGGAAAGACTATTCTTGCTCTTCTGAATCTGGATCGTAGTCTGGATTTATTTTTGAAACACCACCACTAACGATAAATTTCATTATTTCGGCAGGATGTCCTTTAACAGGTTCAACATTTTCTGCCGGCACAATATACATATCTCCCAGAATACCGTAAGAGCATGGGATATATACAGAAATAAACCCTTCGGGCACATCGATAAAAGACAGGTCGGTTTGCGTAATAAAACCTAACTGTTTGATTTTATTTACATTGTCCATTGTAACCAAAACGGGTTTATCAAACTTTTTCTCTTTCCCTACGAAAGCAGAGAATAAGTCTTTTATTGATGTGTATATAACTTTAAGTAACGGAGCTTTCCTAAACATGCGCTTCAATACACCCATTGAACGAGTGGTAACCAATTTTTGAAACAAAAATCCAAGAATGGTTATACTTGTCAGAATTACCAATATTCCCAATCCAGGGATTTTAAAAGGAATAATATTGTCCACCCACATAAAGACAATATATATAAGATAAAAAGTTATGGCTAATGGTAGTACAAACACAAGCCCTTGAACAAAATATTTGGGAATTTTTTTCATGATTTCTATTTTAGTTAAAAGTTAAAAGTTTATAAAGTTAAATGCGTTGCATTGAGCGCAGCGTTGTACTGAGCGGAGCCGAAGTGTCGAAATGTCGAAGTGTGATCACAACATTTTGGCATGCTCAATAACCACCAAAGGATGAGTCCACTCCGAAAAGTCAGATATCTATAAAAATCATTGATTTGTATTTTTGAAAACTTTAAATTTATGCTGTAAATCAGCATGTTACCAATATGATAATTTTGCATTTTTACGACTTTGTGTGAAATTTATAGTTTTCGGAGTGGACTCAAGGATTAAAAGTATTGACGGCGCATGCGCCGTCTAATAATTGTTCATTGTTCATTGTTCATTGCACATTGTTAATTGCTTATCCATTTAATAAACGACTCGAGAATAAACAGTCCATCGGTATTTCCTAATTCGTGGTCAGCTGCGCGTTCGGGGTGTGGCATCATTCCGTAAACATTTTTGTTTTTGTTGCAAACGCCAGCAATATGGTTTACGCTTCCGTTTGGATTTGCTTCGTCTGTAATTTTTCCGTTTTTATCGCAGTAGCGAAAAAGCACTTGACCATTATCTTCTAGTTCTTCCAACATCTCATCGGGCGCATAGTAATGACCCTCGCTGTGGGCAATTGGTATATTTAATGGCTTTGAACCTGCATGTGCAGTAAATGCTGTTTTAGGATTATCAGCTACGATATACTGGTTACTACAGATAAATCTCTGGTTTGTATTTTGCAGTAGCACTCCGGGTAACAATCCCGATTCGCACAAAATTTGAAATCCGTTGCATATTCCAAAAACTGGGCGGTTTTGATTAGCAAATTTGATTACTTCTGCCATGATTGGGCTGTGTTTTGCAATGGCACCACAGCGTAAATAATCTCCATAAGTGAAACCTCCGGGAAGTGCAATAGCATCTACTTTTGGTATAGAACCATCTTTGTGCCATAGATGAACAATTTCATGCCCCATGATAGTTTCCAATGTATAAATCATGTCGTGATCGCAGTTAGATCCGGGAAATGTTACTACTCCAAACTTCATACCTTTATCAATTAACAATTAGCAATGTACAATTAACAATTAAAGGTGAAAGTTAAAAGTTTGTAAAGTGCTCCGTTCTTCACTTTTACCTTGCACCTTTCACCTTTTACCTTTATTGTTTTATTTCAGGCAAAGATAACTATTTTACATCATGAAATATTTTACTTTTACAAAATAAACCATAAACAATTAATTGTTTTTTTGATAACAGTGTTTACAGTAAATTTATACACAATATAAATTGTTTGTTTTATAGCTTAAAAATTGAGGTTTGTGTGAACTTTTATCCATCAATTTGTGTTAACTGTATAAAGAGGGTACCATTGAAAGTAGATTGTATTCAACCCATAAATTATTAATCAAATGAAGCCCGATTGTATTATAGATGTTCTTGACAAACTTGGGTCAATCATCAGTGATTTTCTTAGTCTCTCTGAAGAGGAGAAGGTTGCTAAATATCCCGAGCTTAGTACCGCTGTTTTGGATTGTCACGAGCAGAACAGTTGGTTTGTTAAGCCATTTGTAATCAATTCATTAAAGGGGATTAGTCAGTGGCTGAATAAAGATACACTTTTGAGTTTTTATAACGAAAACAGAATAACATTTGCGAAAACCCCCAAAACGATAGGATTAATAATGGCGGGTAATATCCCTTTAGTTGGATTTCATGATTTTTTAGTGGTGCTTTTGACAGGACATAAAGCTATTGTTAAACTTTCGTCTAAAGACATAATTTTATTACCCACGCTTGTATCTTATTTAGAAAAAGATTGTCCCGAGATTGCCAAACATATCTCTTTTGTGTCAGAAATGACAGACAATTTAGACGCTCTGATTGCTACCGGCACCAATAATACCATGAGTTACTTTAGCTATAAATATGGGCAGATTCCCTCAATTTTAAGAGGTAGCCGAAGTAGTGTGGCTGTAATTACTGGAAATGAGACAGCAGAAGAGATTGAAGAGTTAACCAAAGATATTTGCTTATATTTTGGAATGGGCTGTCGTTCAGTCTCTAAAATTTATCTGCCCGATGAAAAGAGTATCAAACAAATTCAAGACTCTCTTTCCGCATACTCTTGGATGACTAATCATAAAGATTGGTCTGACAATCTAAGGTTTCAAAAGGCAATGATGTTGACTAAAGGAGAAATTTTTTACGATTGCGGTCCGGTTATTATGATTCGGGAATCGAAATTAAACTCGCCAATGTCAGTCGTTCATTTTGAAATATATAAGTCGATAGAGGAGGTTAAAAAATCTTTAAAAGCTTTAGACTCAATGGTTCAATGCGTGGTTGGGGATACTGAAATTGACAACTCATGGGTACCGTTCGGAAAATCGCAATATCCTGATATTAACGACTTTGCCGATAGAATTAATACTTGCGATTTTATAATGCAGTTGTAAACAGCTTGATTTTGGCCCATGTAATGCAAAGCTATTTTGGAAATAGTTAAATTAATTCTCCTTTATGTATCTCTTTAGTTGGTTAATTAATTTCTCTGGTTTCGATGGTTTAGTTGCATTTCTATCGACAATAGCACCATTTTTGTTAACTATAGCAAAGCGTGGCAGTGATAATTTTCCTTTCATTATTTTTTCAACGATACCTGTAGAAAAGTCACTTCTTAATTGAACATAGTAATTGTATCCCGACAAATTGTACTTAAAAACATTTTCTCGCCATTTTTCAATACTTTTCTGTTGTGAAGCCTCATCTTTTTCACGTTTTTCCAATGCAATATATAATCTAACTACGTCATTTTCTTTCATAAAGTTGTCAAGCTGTTCGTTGTGTTTTAGCTCCTCTATACACGATACGCACCATGATGCCCAGAAATCGACATAAACAACTTTGCCTTTGAATTTTGCAAATAACTCATTGAGTGAATTTACTTGATTTACAAAAACTATTGAGTCAGATTCACTTTTTGTTTTTCCTTGTGAAAATGCAAACATAGGGATTGTTATAAATCCGAGTAGCAGTAGTTTTAGTAATTGTTTTTTCATGTTTTTTTGTTTTAATAATGTTAGTTATGCGTTCGTATTTTTTTTTCATTCAGCCATTTTAGTCAATCATTAGCAACTTTATTTCAATTAAAAAATGTCATAGTTGGGTTTGCAGTGTGTTGAGTTTTATTTATTCTTACCTAATTTATTTAATTCATCCATAGCCTTTAATAATCCAGTTTTCCAATCCTTTACATAATTGTCTTTTACATAATCTTGGTTTATGTTTGTTAGGTCTATGAAATAATTTATTAATCCATCCCAATTATTTAGCTGTCCTTTATCATGCAGTTTCCAGCCAATTTCTTCAATTGTCCAATTTGACTTTGCTGAATTATGAATCATTGAAGTCGTTATCCAGTTGTCCTCGCTATCCTGTCCGCCTCTTGCAATTGGAATCAAATGATCAATAGTTGGAAATAACTCCCAATAAATCATGTGAGTTTCAGACATTTTCCAATTTCTGTGGTATTTAAAAATATCAGGAAACTCAATTGTCAATATTTTAATAAGTCCGGGAAATATTAATTTGTCTCCAGAGTACCTGTCAATAAATCCATCATTAAGAAAGACCTTACACATTTGATATTTCGAATACTGTCTTTTTTGTGGCAAATTCTCAATAAACGGATATTTCTTATTAGCAAAGTCAATACAATCTTGCTTTTTGCCATCCTTTAACAATCTACATATATTCTTAATCAGCAGTGCTTTATCCATTGGTGGAGACGATCTAACATAGCATATAATAAATAATTCACGAAACTAAGATACAATATTTGCAAACATAAAACTTGTAAAATTCATATTGTTTCCCCCTTTGATATAGTCTTTTCTTGCTATATTTAAGTCAATCAATTAAATATTAATGAAGATTTATAATTGAAATTACCGTAATTTGTTAATTTTTACAGCAGTTTGTTACTACTAATTCAAAAGAAACATACTTTTGTAAACGAAATAACGTTCTTTATCTTTACAGAAATAATTATATAGTATGATTCGCAAGATCACAATATCAGTTTCGTTTTTTCTAATGATTTTTTCCGTTAACTCTTTATCGGCGCAGGTAGTAAGGAAATATAGTAATGAGTTTTTAAGTATCGGCATTGGAGCAAGGGCAATGGGCATGGGCAATTCGGTTGCAGCTTCAACAACTGACATCTATTCAACCTATTACAATCCGTCGGGGCTATTGTCAATGGAAAACGATATCCAGGTTGGATATATGCATTCCGAATATTTTGCAGGTATAGCAAAGTACGATTATGGTGCAGTTGCTTACCGCATAAACGAAAGTCAGGTGGCAGGAATCTCGTTTATTAGATTTGGAGTCGATAATATTCCCAATACACTGAATTTGTATAAAGACGGAGTTTTAAATTACGACCGTGTAACATCGTTTTCAGTTGCCGACATGGCTTTTATTGGCACTTTTGCTCAAAAAATACCTGTCGAAAACCTTTCAGTGGGCGGAAATGTAAAAATTATAAGACGTAAGGCTGGTGATTTTGCAAAATCGTGGGGTTTTGGCTTCGATGTTGGTGCCAGATATGTGCTAGATGATTGGGTTTTTGCAGCAATAGCCCGCGATGTTACAGGAACTTTTAACGCATGGAGCTATAATACAAGCGATTTACGAGAAGTATTTGAGGAGACAGGAAACGAGATACCTACCAATTCTTTAGAAATAACCACCCCGCGAATTATCGGAGCTGTCTCTTATTCATACACAATACGTGAAAGTTTTAAGATTTTAGGTGAGTTTAACCTCGATATCACCACAGATAAAAAAAGGAATACCCTTATACGCACTAACTTTGTAAGCATGGATCCCCAACTCGGCTTAGAGCTTAGCTATGACAATATTGTTTACGCCCGATTTGGAGTACGCAATCTTCAGCAAGAGATTGGCGATGAATCTAAAAAACACTATACAATTATGCCGGGTATTGGTGTGGGCTTGCAAATAAACCGATTTGGATTAGATTATGCCTATACCGATATCGGAAATGTTTCGGGAGCACTCTATTCGCACGTAATATCTCTAAATTATCGGTTTGATCCAAGAAGCAAAAACTGAACTATATCAATTAGCAATTGGAATACAGATAACATAGATTTAACATATAATCACAGATTATTGAGTTGTAGAGACGTCATACCATGGCGTCTTTTTTTATCATATCATGACATCTCCTTTGTTATAACGCTTCTTCTATGTTGTATCTCAAATATTTAAAGAATTATTTCATAATTACAAAAGCCTGACATTCAGCTGTGCAAGACCTAATATTTCAACAATCAGACAAGTTTTTAAAGCCAAACGTGTGATTTTTTCGACACTTTTGCAATTAATATAATAAAAGTAAAACCATATTATTGCAAACTTCTCCCGTATTATTATGGCAATTGATAAGTAAAGTGGAGATAAAATTAAAATTTCACAACCATGAAAAAACAAGGCATTATTGAATTGACAATAGCTATTGCAGGTATAATTATTCTGCTCGTTTTCCAAAACGAATGGAGCTATATCCCATTAATTATTTTTGGCGTTTTATCTGTCGCATTGATTAGGAAGAAAGACTTAGCATGGACAGATGAAGAAAAGAGATGCATGAAAAAACGCAATCTTTTATCTGTCATAGCAATACCCTTTTTCGCTATTATTTGTTATTTTAGTGCAAATGATGCACTTATGAATAATTTTTTATGGATATTGTTGACCGTGTATCTCTTTTTAGCCGCGCATGGTATATTGTTTATGGCACCACTTAATACATTTGGGAACGAAAAACAGTAATTCAATAAATCTAACAGTGGTAGGCTAAGATTGTCTTGCTCAATGTTTTAACTTGCACTTGTAAAACAGACATAATGAAAGCAGAATTTGAAAAAATGATTTCTGAAAACAGGTCTCTAATTCTGCGGATATGCAGGTTTTACAACGCATGGAATGAAAAAGAAGCCATAGAAGATTTGTATCAGGAAATTGTCCTGAATCTCTGGAAAGGTTATCTTAAATTCATTAATAATCAGCGATGTAAGCCGTCAACTTGGCTTTATAGAGTGGCACTTAATACGGCTCTTTTACAAAAAAGAAACGAACGCAAAATAACCTATGTCCCCTTAAATAATCAAACATTAAGTGAGACACGTGGCGATGGCAACGACCTACAAATCAATGTTTTATATAAACTTATTGAGAAGCTTAACAGTGAGGATAAAACCATTATTTATCTCTATTTAGATGATTTGTCGCATAAAGAAATTGCCGAAATTCTTGGCATATCGGAAACCAATGTTGGCACAAAAATCCATCGAATTAAATCTAAATTAAAAAAACTGAACAAAACAGATGAGTAGTTATGGAAATAGACGAACTGAAATCGGCATGGCAAAAAAAGAACGAAACATTAGATAGTAAAGACAATGATTATTGCGTTATTGTATTTGAACACAAATCGTGGTTTGTTAGAAACAGAATAGCAATAGAGGGGCTTCTTTGTATAATTGTTTTCCTGTTTTTAATTGTTATGCTTGCTATTCAGAATTTTAATTTTGTAAACAAAAGCACCATATTCATATATATATCTTGGTTTATTATCGCAATTTACACGTTAGTTAAAGGAGTATTTACACTTCTCTTTTTTATAAAATCTTGTAAGTTAGATATGGCAACCTCTAAATTTCTACAAATAAATTTAAAAAACCAGTTATATTTCGTTTACGAAAAGATGATTTGGTTGTGGTTTATTCTGCCATTAATAATAGTTGTATTCCCTTTTTTAGCTGTTAAATTTGTTGAAATTCAAAATGATACAATTTTAATTTACAGCATCGCAATAGGCATATTGTATTTAATTGCACTGCTTGTTTTTAGCAAATCTCTTTGGCAAAAAAGAAGAAAAATATTGTCAGAAATCAGAGAAATACAATTGGAACACAGTTAACGTGGATATTCACAGGTTATTGATTTGTAGAGACGTCATATTATGGCGTCTCTACCGCTGAGATACTATTGAAGCCAACAACGTATTCATACTGTCATCAAAAAATATCCGAAATAATAAACCCATGAACTTGTTTTCATGTATCTTTGCGTCATAATTTGAAAAAGAAAATGACAGTAAGAGTACGATTTGCACCCAGTCCCACAGGACCACTTCATATTGGAGGTGTAAGAACAGCCCTATACAACTATCTTTTTGCGCGTAAAAACGGAGGTCAATTTATACTCCGTATCGAAGATACCGACCAAACGCGATATGTTCCCGGAGCTGAGGAGTACATAATCGAGTCGTTTCGTTGGCTTGGACTGAAAATAGACGAAGGACACACTGTTGGAGGTCCTTACGCATCTTATCGACAGTCTGAGCGTTCTGAAATATATGTTAAATACGCCAACGAGCTGATTGACAAAGGTTGGGGATATTTTGCCTTCGATACACCAGAGGAGTTAGATGCTATAAGAAAATCGTATGAGACTCAAGGTAAGGTGTTTACTTATGATACAACTACCCGTATGCAGATGAAGAACTCTCTGACACTCTCTTTAGAAGAGTCGAAGAGAAAAATCGAAAATGATGAGCCTTATGTCATAAGATTTAAAATACCCGAGAACCGCGAGGTCGTTATGAACGACATCATAAGAGGCACAATAAAAGTTGATACACAAACACTTGACGATAAAGTGCTTTTCAAATCAGACGGACTGCCAACTTATCATTTGGCAAACGTTGTTGATGACCACTTAATGGAGATAACTCACGTAATTCGTGGCGAAGAGTGGTTGCCGTCACTTCCGTTGCATGTGCTTTTGTATGAGGCTTTTGGCTGGGAAGACACAATGCCAAATTTTGCACATCTTCCGTTGATTTTAAAGCCAGAAGGCAAAGGAAAATTGAGTAAACGCGATGGAGATAAATTGGGATTTCCTGTCTTCCCTTTGTTATGGGAATCGCCCGAAGGAGAAGTTAGCCGCGGATACCGCGAAGATGGTTATCTGCCCGAAGCTGTAATTAATTTACTTGCGCTTTTAGGTTGGAACCCCGGCACCGAGCAGGAGATTTTTAGCCTCGAGCAATTAATAGAAGCATTTGATTTAGAGCGCGTAAGCAAATCAGGAGCGCGTTTCGACCCCGACAAAGCACGTTGGTTTAACCATCAACATATTTTGTTGAAAAGTGACGATTTCTTGGCAATGGAGTTTGTTAACATCCTAAAAAACAAAGGAATAACAGCTCATTATTCATACGTTTTAAAAATCGTTCAGCTTATCAAAGAGCGACTGAACTTTACGCACGAACTGTGGGATCATGGCTGGTTTTTCTTTATCAATCCAACTGAGTTCGATCAAAGCGTTGTAAAGAAACGTTGGAAACCCGATATTATTCCTCACGTAATTAATGTGAGAAAAATCATTTCTGAAACAACGCCGTATGAGGCAGCAGTTATCAAAGAGAATGTTTCGAAATATATCGAACAAAACGGATTAGGCTTTGGCTCCGTTGCTAACGCTCTTAGATTGGCATTAGTAGGAGGTTCAGTTGGACCCGACTTGTTTGCAATATGCGAAACTATTGGTGCTGAGGCTTGTGTAAATAGAATTGAATTTGCAATTAACAATATATCAATACAATAGATAACGTGTGATATGGAGTGTCATGATAATTGCGCAGCTTGTTGTATCTATTTATCCATATCATCTCCAAGTCCGTTGCATCCCAACGGGAAAAAGGCGGGCGAACGTTGCCTTTACCTGTCTGACGATTTAAAATGTTTAATTTATAACCATCCTGATAGACCGAAAGTGTGTGCGGATTTCAAACCAGACCCGCTTATATGTGGGAGAAGCACTGATGAGGCAAAGGATATAATGTCAAAATTAGAATGTCTGAATATTTAGATCTTTTTAGCGAAATTGAAAGCGATTTTTTAAACTACGTTGATTGCTTCGTAGATGACGACGAAGAACCAGAGTTTCTAAAACTCATTGACTTAAAAAAAGAGCACTCTTTAAAAGTCTCTGAACTTTCCGGCAAGATTGCAGAGTCGGAGAATTTCGATGATAAAATAATTCTGTTATGCAAAGTCGGTGGGATAATGCACGATATAGGTCGTTTTGAGCAACTTAATTTTTACAGAACTTTAGACGACTTAAAATCAGTCGATCATGGTGATTTGGGACACAATGTGCTCTCAAATACAGGGTTTCTTGAACATTTTAGTACGTCCGAACAGTTAGCTCTTTTGTATGCAGTTAAAAATCATAACAAGAGATATGTAACCGACTATCCCGACGAAATTTCTGAAATTATAACCAAAGTTATAAGAGACGCTGATAAACTCGATGTTTACCGAGTAATGCAAGCAAGTTTAGAAAAAGAGTCTGATGAAAATAAAAGTGCTGTTTTGTTAGATTTAGAAAAGAATGGCAAAATTTCCGATGAAGTATATCAACAGTTTAAAAATCACAAGGTTGTAAATAAACAACAGTTAAAATCAGCAGCTGATTTTTTAGTTATGCAACTTAGCTGGATTTTTGACGTTAATTATAACTCAACTTTTAATTTAATTACAAATTCAGAGGGATATCAATATTTGACTAATATTTTGAAAAACAACGAATTATTTGACGACATAAAAGAAAATATCACACAATATATTAAACAAAAATCAACAAAATAATTGTAGAGACGGAGCATGCTCCGTCTCTACTACTTTACAAACTTTTAACTTATAAAATAAACCCATAAAAACAATAACAAAATGAAACGATTAGCTTTTTTAGCAATAGCTCTTTTTGGAGTAGTTGCATGTAACACACATCAAGCTGAGCTTGAACAACTTAGAGAAGAAAATTTGAAATTAAAAAATCAGCAAGGGCAAAACGAGGAGGCTCTTTTTAACTTTGCTGAAACTTTTAATGCTATACAGTCAAATCTCGACAGTATTGCAGCAAAAGAGGGAATAATTAACAAACTTGCCGTGTCAGGCGAAAAATCTAAACCTGCACATGAACAAGTAAACGAGCAAATCAACGCAATTTACGACATGTTGTTGCAAAACCGCAAGAAATTGAACCAGATGTCGCATAACGTAAAATCTTTATCGACCAAAAACAAAGACTTGGAGTCGATTGTCGAACGTATGACAAAACAAATGGAAGAGAAAATAATTGAGATAGAGATGCTTCGCAGCCAACTTGAGAAAATGGAATATCAAATCACAGGTCTAAACGTAAAAGTTGACAGCCTGAGTATTGTAGCACGGGAACGTCATCAAGTAATTGAAGAACAAAAAGTTGAGATAGCAGACCAAAAAGAGAGACTTAACACAGTTTACTACGCTATAGGAACTGAAAAAGAGTTGATTGCAAACAAAGTAATTGACAAGTCAGGTGGATTTATAGGCATGGGCAAAACCCGTACAGTCTCTGACGATTTAAATATTGAGTATTTTGAATCTGCCGATAAATACGTAAAAAAATCGTTTGTTTTAGGTTCAAAAAAAGTAAAACTTATTACTTCACATCCAACAGAAAGTTATACGCTGCATGGTGACAAAATCGTTGACAGCCTTACAATCGATAACCCCGACCTGTTTTGGCAACAGTCTAAATATTTGGTAATAAGCGTAAAATAAGGAGAATATAGTTCAAAATAGAAAAACCGATAAATTCTTAGTAAAGAGATTATCGGTTTTTTTATTTCTCTAACCGCTAATTGTTAATTACAACTTTATGTTCTGCAATGCCGTTTGTGGTGAGAAGTTTAATAAAATAGATACCATATGTAAGCGAAGATACGTCTATAATATTCTCTGTATCAAGCATTTCGGTTTGGCATTTTACCAATCTGCCAAGAACATCATAAAACTCAAAGCTACAAATAGGCGTGTCGCTTTTTATGTTAAGAAAGTCACTTGCAGGATTGGGATAGATTATAACAGAAACTTGCGGAGTATCCTCTATACTTGTAAACATATTTGGTAGAAAGTCTTTCCACTGCCATGCGTTTTGATACTGATGTAAACTGGATTCGGGCACGTATAGTGTGCAAGCATTAGCGTTTGTGCCTTTGGGAACACCAAAAAACACCTCATCTCCTAATGTTACTGAGCGGGGGTCTGTTATAAGAGAAGTTATAGAGGTTAATCCTGTACAATGGATAAAAGCCTCATCTCCAATTGATTTTACCGTTGTAGGTATTGTAATTGATATTAAACTACTACAACTATTGAAAGCGGCATCTCCAATTGACGTTAAGGAATCATGGAGAGTAACTGACTCTAATGCAGCGCATTTGGCAAAGGCATAACGACTAATTGACATTATCTGTTCAGGAACAGTTATTGACGTTAGATGTACACTACCCTCAAAAGCAGCAATCCCCATTGAAGTAACAGATAAGGGAATATCATATGAAGCCCCCGCCTTGCCCGCAGGATAAGTTATTAACGTAGTTTTGTAGTAGTTAAACAACACTCCGTTTTCGCTGATATACTCCGTGTTTTCGGTCTCAACGTCTATAGCAGTAAGCGAAGTACATCGCCTGAAAGCTCCATTGCCAATAAATGTAACAGATTTTGGAATAGTAACTGACGTTAAGCCAATACAACCATCAAAAGCTCCTTTACCTATTGAAGTAACAGATGCAGGAATAGTAAGCTCTGTTAAACTCTCGCAGGATAAAAAAGCTCCCAGCCCAATCTCAGTTACTATTTTAGGAATAGTAATTGACGTTAAATTTGTACATTGAAAAAAAGTACCTATCTCTATTGAAGTTATGAGTTCAGGAATATTAACTGATGTTAAATTGGAGCAATAGCCAAAAGCAAACTCTCCGATAGATGTTACGGAGTTAGGAATAGTAGCCGATGTTAAATTAGAACAGTAAGCAAAAGCATACTCTTCAATTGATGTCAGCGAATCGGGAAAAGTAACAGATGTTAAGCTTGTACATTTGAAAAAAGTATGGTTATTAATTGAAGTTAATAATTTAGGGATGTTAACAGATGTTAGACCTGAGCATTCAAAAAATGCATAACTACCAATTGACGTTACTGAATCAGGAATATTAACTGATGTTATTCCCGAGCAATAGCTGAAAGCACAATCTGCAATTGATCTCAAAGAGTCAGGAATATTAATTGATGTTAAACGGTTGCAGAATATAAAAGAGCGAGCACCAAATGATTTCACGGAGTTAGGAATAACAACAGATATTAAGTTATCGCAACCATAGAAAGCACCTTTTCCAATAGAAGTAACTTTGAATAAAATGTTTTTATAGAATACTGTGTCTGGTATAACTAAATTGCCATAAGGTTTTATTTGATTCCAATACGGAGGTCCAGCAAAGTCTGGCACAACTTCAACAGTTGGGGGTTCAAGGCTTGTTATTTTGTAAATATGATAATCGTCTATCTTGATCTTTTCGCCTATTGTTTGTGTCAAGGCAACTGTGCTTATTGTCAGGGCAAATAGCGTAACTATTATGTTTTTTATTTTAAACATAGTTTTTAATACTTTACTTTTTTATAATTTTAATTGCTTGGCAGATTTCTCCATTTACTTTAAGGCAGGCAATTAAAACAGAGGGCTTTTCCGGTACCAAACCATTAGCAAGCCCATGCCATTGTATTGAATGATCTCCTCCTTCCTTGATTTGTTGGGTTAAACATTGTATAAGCTTGCCTTGCAAGTCGTAAACGCTTAGCTCTACCATAGCTGTTTTTTCTATATTATATTCAAAGTTTATAAATTCAGTAAAAGGGTTTGGGTAACAGCGAAGCATCGCTTTTTCTCTTTTTGAGGAAAATTCACTAATGCCCACAGGATTATCTACAAAATTGCCATTGCCATCATTAAATAACAACATAAGGTTGTTCTCTAAGTAAGAGTAACGCAATTGAGCGATTATAAAATCGTTATACCCGTTGCCATCAAGATCAGTCGCGTAAAATATTCCTCCTTCACCACCTAGATGAACCAAAGGTATAGGTTGAGGCTCTGAGAGTTGAAAGTTCCCAAGATTGTAAAGTATTTCTATACCTACAATAGTGTCCATAAACCCTGCAAAGGGGGGGAGTTCCCAAGTTGTAAGCTATATCGGGCAAACCATCATTATTGTAATCTATAACAAAAGGGTTTCCCCCCGGTGTTGAAACATACTTGTCTAATTTAAGGAAATTTTCATTCCCTATATTTTGGTAGAAATTTATCCACTTCACGGTCGCTGAACCACCCATAGATACAATATCTACTAATCCGTCCAAATTGAAATCAATAATGGCAATTCGACTACTATGTGACAGAGGGTCAAGCACCTTTTTTTCAAGACTAAAAGTTCTTGAATAGTAAATTTCTAATGCTGTTCCAGAAGCAACAACAACATCATCTCTACCATCGCCATTCAAATCTCCGCACTGTATGCCCAGTGGAAGATGATCAGTATTATAGTATTCTGGTGGCGAAAGTAAACCATATCCAAGATTATATAGCACCATCCAGTTTTGTATCCAATTCGACGATACAAGTATATCTATAAGTCCGTCACCGTTTACATCTCCGTAAGTAATATCACGAACAATATAATTAAGGCCCGCTAATGTACGATATAGCAAAAAATCTTTATAAGTATTAAAACTTCCATTTTCGTTGTACCAAACACGAATATATCTTTCAAAAAAACCATCACGATCACAAAATTCTCCGTATAAAGTTACCAAATCGGGATAATCATCTTCGTCAATTTTACATGCAAAAATATTTTCTTGAGTACCGCAAAAAAAATTTGATGTATCGGCTATTGTAAAATTCCCTTTGCCGTCATTTTTTAATATTGTAAATGACGGATTTGCTTCTTGCAGCATTGTTTTATGACCAACAATTATATCCATATCACCATCTAAATCTATATCAGCAGAACTAACAGACTGGATTGCTCTTGGAACTGTGTAAGTACTTTTTGGTGTGTCAGAAGTAAACGCAAATGTAAATAGCAAGAGTGCTATAAGTGTGTATTTAACTTTCTTTAGGATAGAAATAGTAATACCTCTCATACCTTTTTATTTTAAAAAAGTTATTAAAAATCTTCTATTTCCAAAACTATGAGGTTATCGTATTTTACTTTTTTAGATTGTATCCTCCTTTCTAAGTATGAGTGTTGAAAAGTAAAAAACAACACTGTCATCCTGTTAACGACTCTCTTCGAATTTTGAACAATAGCAAATGTATATGAAAATGTTTACAAATTGATAAAATTATGACTAAAAAACTGAAGTTTTTTTGTTTGCCTTGCTTTGTGTTTGATATTTAATAAATTGACAATGGTTAAATATAATCACTTGTACACATCGAAGTTTATTGATCTTATCGAAATACTACGCCCAGTGCACCACCTTGCATCTCGCTTCTTGTACCTTTTAACTCACTTGCATATTGCCGTAACTCGTAATTCGTAACTCGTAACTCATAACTCATAATTACCAATTATCGTCGTTTTTTTAAAGAAACTCTCCAACCCCGTAAAACAAGCGTAACCCCATAAACCATTAACAAAAGAGAGAATATCCCCGCAGCCCTCCCAAGCCAATCGCCATATTTAGTATAGAATGTGGTTTCGGTGTTCAAATGAACTTTGTCGGATATAACATCGGGTGTCCACCACTCCGTTGGCTGTAAAATTTCGCCACGTTGGTTAACAAAGCAACTTATGCCTGTGTTGGCAGAACGGGCAATAGCTCGGCGGGTCTCAATGGCTCGCAAACTTGCAAATGAGAGGTGTTGCTTGTAACCAGGAGTATTGCCCCACCAACCGTCGTTGGTAATTATAGATAACATATTTGCCCCTCCGTGTACGTACTCGGTAACATACTCGCCATAAACCGACTCGTAGCAAATAACAGGCGCAGCCATAATATTACCGAACTCGAATACCGAAGGAATCTCTTGTGTGCCAAGACTTCCAACAGTTCCCCCGAGATCGACACTAATACTCTCCAAAAATTTCAAATATTCTGGATAGGGCATCATTTCAACTCCAACCACCAATTTTGACTTGTGATGTATCTGTATTTTAGCCGAATCGTACATTAAACCAGTATTATACCTGTCGTAATAAATTGCTGTATCGCTGAAAGTTCTCGCTGTTGGAGATGGGGTTTCATCATATCGGTATATCCTTCTTGTGCTGGCACCAATTAGCATAGAAAGATTTTCCCAATTGCTCAGAAAGTCGTGTATCACCATTGACGACATAGCGTTCTCCATATTGTTTTCCCACATATACTCCGTAATTGCAGTCTCGGGAGCCACAACCATACGTGTCTCGGGAGTGATTTTTTTTGCCGCCAAGTCTAATATTTTATCCAACTGTTCGCGGTCAGAAAGTCCATCAAATTTTTCGTGATATGGGTCTATATTAGGTTGAACAACAACAACTTCAACCGCTTCGCCTTTCTCCTCGTAGTTACTATAAACAAACCAACTGTATGTAAATAAGAAAGCAGGAATAAGTATAGTTGCAATAGTTTGATATACAGTGTGTTTATTGTTTTTACTCTCTTTAAATGCTATTAAGATTTTAGATAGCGATATATTGACAAACAATATCAAAAGTGTCCCTCCGAGAGTCCCAGTATATTCGTACCACTGTATAAGCGAAGGCATAGTGCTAAAAGTATTTCCAAAATAAAGCCAAGGAAAAGATATTTCGGTACGCAGATATGCAAACTCAAAAGCTAACCACCAGATAATCAGTGTATAATTACTAATTCTAAAATTGCTTTTTCTTCTCAACCAAAAGTATAGATAGAACGTAAAAAGCATAAGAAAGCTATTGCCTAAAACGGCGAAAATAGCACCAAAAAGCGTGGCTTTATATATCCACCATATTGTTAATGAGTTCCATATAAGAAATGTGATAGAGGCATACAGAGTCATTTTCTTTTTTGCATCTTTCAAACCCTCAACACTCTTTTCTACAAGCAACAAAGGAACAATTGCTACCAATATCAATAAAGCAAAAGGTTTAATATACCATGATGCAGCAAGCAATAGCCCTGATAAAACAGATAATAGCAAATTTTTTTTTGTCATTTCTAAGACCTTGTAACGTGATTTAACCTCTTTAACGAAGAATTTTATATGTAAATTTCTCTATAACTCAATAGTAATATCAACATATGTCTAATAAAGAAGCCAAAATTAGCTATTATTTCACTATTTCATCATCAATTTAAGATTACATTTTTGTTAAGTCAACTTAATCCACAATTCAAAAGTTGTTGGCTATGTGCATTATTAGTAGGGCGTGTTTTAAGTAGAGACGGAGCATGCTCCGTCTCTACGTTAAAAACGTTGTCCGCGTGAACCGCATTACTTGGGCTAAAGCCCAAAAAGCCCGTGCGTTAATCTAATCCACGACTTGAAAGTCGTAGCTATTGATACAACAATTGCCTTATTAATAGCCCACAGCCTTCCGTCTTTTTTAACTACCGTGTAAACATTTTTTAAAACATATTGTTTATATTCAAAAAAGCGTTATTGATAAAAAATCAGTATTAACTTATGTTTTTGAAACAATGTCGGCACGCAGTTTGCTCAAATAATTCGCATGAGAGATAAAACAGCATGTTAGTTTAGTGCAAAATGGTATTAGTAAAGTTGTTTCTTTGTTAAATAGGGTTGGTGAAAATAGATTTATAAGCAAACAAAAATTTGGATTTATAATAGAAAGTGAGTCGGATATAGAATTAAATACACAAAAATATGTTAACACTGCGTAAAAACGTCAAAAAAACAGAAAAGGAAGTTAATATCAAACTTTCAGGAGATATTAATATTACAAATAGTAATGAATTAAAAAACATACTGAAAGAGTTTTTAACAGATAATCGTAAAATAAGAGTTATCTTTGAAAAAGTTGAAACATTTGACTTGTCAGCTGTGCAATTGCTTTATGCCTTTAAGCGCGAAAGAGAAGCTAAAAAACTTAAAGTACAATACGATGCCGATTTAAGTCAGTCAGTATCAGTTTTATTACAACATGCCAACATCACAATATTTGATAAAGAATAAATTCCTATGGAGAAAAAAATATTAATCGTTGATGATTCAGAAAGTATTCGCGAATTAGTTAGTTTTACTTTAGAAAACGCAGGTCATGAAGTGACCAAAGCTGTTGATGGAGATGATGCTCTTAAATATCTTGATGGACGAAAGTACGATTTGATTATCACCGACTTGCATATGCCTAACCTTAACGGCATAGAACTGATAAAGAAAGTTAGGGCTATAGAAGAGTATAAATTTATTCCAATATTGTTTTTGACTACCGAGTCGCAAACAGCAAAAAAAATGGAAGCCAGAGATGCCGGTGCTACCGGTTGGATTGTCAAACCATTTGTTCCCGAGAAGCTACTCGAGGCAATTAAAAAAGTTGTAAGATAATGGAAGCATTTAAAGAGAAATTTAAAGAAGAAGCCAAAGAACTTATTGCCGAACTTGAACACATGGTACTTAAGTTGGAAGGCAATAGAACCGATAAGTCCATTGTCGAAGAAGTTTTTCGCGTAATGCACTCACTTAAAGGGGGTAGTGCAATGTTCGGATTTACATTGATTGATAAATTCACACATTTGCTAGAAAATATTTACGACAAAATAAGGGCAGGAGAGTACCAAGTTACAGACGATATTCTTGATATAACTCTTAACGCAGTTGACCATTTGCGTAACTTGATAGAAGAAACACCAAAAACAGTTGCACAATTAGAGAAAGATAACAATAAATTTATCGAACAGATTGAGAATATTCTTAGTTCGGGAGTTTTAAAATCAGGCGAATTGAAAACAATGCCCAATGACGATAATATAGAGGAAAGCAAGCACGTAAAAACATATTTTGTCCGTTTCGAGCCCTCTACCGATTTCTTTCAAGATGGTTCTAATCCACTGTTTTTAATTGACGATATATGTCAGCTTGGAGAAACACTGATTGTCCCGATTTACTCTAAAATACCAAAATTCGAAAAAATCAATCCAATCGATTGTTACGTCTCTTGGAATATGTTGGTCGCAACAGAAGATGACGTAAATGCGATTATGGATGTTTTTATTTTTACCAATAAACGTTCAAAAGTTGAAGTCGAAAAACTTTCCGACAACAACTTGTTAGTCGAAAAAACACATAGGAAAATATTGTATGAAACTTTGTCGAAGAATGAAGATAATTTGTTTGACAAGTTGAGTACTAATGTGTTAAACTTTGAAAAAGCACAAAACGAAAGTGAACCAAATTTTCAAAGACAAAGAGTGCAGTCTTCACATTCTGGAGAACAGACAATTGCCTCAATACGAGTATCAAGTGAAAAGCTCGACAATTTAATAAACTGGGTTAGCGAACTTGTTACAATACAAGCACAACTGTCACTATATACCCAACAAAATCAGTACATTGGATTAGCTCCAATATCGGAAGAGATTGAAAAAATAACTCGCCGTTTACGCGACGACGTTTTTAGTATAAGGTTAATACCAGTCTCCAACATGCTTACACGCTTTCAGCG
>DAOSIN010000002.1:0-24232 GCA_035366675.1 Salinivirgaceae bacterium
GTAAATCAAGGCTTTGCGGGCTTTTTGCCTGATTATCCCCGAAACTCCAGTTAAACAAGAAGATTTCAGAGGGAATAATTCAGGACGTAGGGATTTAGAATAATCTATTAGTTGAGGAATCAACTTGTGGAAATAAATATTAAAAACAAAAAAAATAGTAAGAAGTAACTAGAAGTGGTGGCTGCTTCTGGTTATATAAGAGCAACACCATCTAAAACCTTCCAGGGTCTTCTGGAGAAGGAGTTCTGAAATGATTTTATATAATGGGGGATGATGCTTCGGAAATATCTCTTGAGTAGGTTTATGAAGGCCGATGTATCCTTTCATTTTATCTATAAAAGAGGTGGTTCACTAGTCTAATGAACCACCTCAGATAATTTTTTTAATTTTATTAATTGATGGGATATATTTTTTAGGTGGTGTCAAGAATCTTTAGTACATTATGTTAATTTATTCTTTTACATTATATGATCTGCTGCAGAAAGTAATGCATCGTAGGCTAAACCAAAACTGATGTCGACCAATTTATAATGATTGTCTATTTTTTTATATTTAAATGTAGCTTTATCAGGCATTCCAATTTGTATTATTTTTTTGAGCAGATTACTTAAAGTTTGAATTTTCCCGACATTGATTGTCCCTTTGTATTCAATAGACACATTTACTTTAACACTATCGAATATTGATGCCTTAAACTCAACAGGAATAAAATTAATAACATTACTACTAGAATCGGTTTTATCAAAAAGTGATGCAAAAATTGAATATATTTTAAAGTGTTTATTAAGATCCGTTGATGATACTTGACTACTAAATCTACGTAAATCGTTTTCATTTATTGCTTGTTCAATTTCCTTGATAGAATTTGTTATAGGAATCTTATAATTATCAGGTGAGCAACTAATAAAGGTAAATATTATGGAGATTAATAGTACCCAAAACATAATGCGTCCACAATTCTTCATTGCAAGCCTCCTAGGTTAATTTTAATAATAATTTACTCACTTTACTTTTTAACACCGAGTTAAGCTGCGTGGCGGTTCCGCAGAACTGCCGCTACCCAACCATGCGGCCGTAAATGGTATAATGCAGGCGATGGCATATCCAACTTTTCTTCGTCAATAAAAAGACCTAGCTTCTCCAACTCTTTTGAAAAACTACCCCTCAAATCTTTTAAATGACGTTCATAGAGTTTTATCTGAGCCTCAAATTTAATGATATTTGCCGTTAAACTTTCCTTGGATTGACCAAATCTACCAATGAATGCTATAGTTTGTTGCGGCGCAGTCATTCTGGCGCGTTTATATTTATCTATGGATATTTTTTTCTCTGCAATATATTCTTTATATTTAATATATTCTGTCCGATAATCATTGATAAAAGTAATTTGGAGTGTTTCAAAAGCATCTTCAATAAGCTTGTTTATATCCTTAAGATTATTTTCCTTGTCTGTACTAAAATAAGCTGATTCCGGAAGATCATCTTGCTTATCCATCTTGCTGACAGTCTTATCTAAAACTGGCATCATTTTTTTGAACAATTTTTTCTGGTGATCTGTTTTTGTTAATGAATAAGCGTTAGGAACTATAATCAGCAAAACTATCATTATTACTACAGCAATTTTATTCGCTTAATTTCCCTTTCATTCTTTTAAATGTCATAAGAACATAATTTGTCATGCCGTCTGTATCATTGGCGCCAAAAGAATTTACGAGTTCCCAACCATCTCTTCCCAGTTTATTAATCTCTCTTTCCCATTTGCCTTCATCTAAAGAGACGTCGATGAAACCTCTATCAATTTCGTATTTAAGTATCTTGTATTCCCACTGCATATTATTCCCCTATCGTTAATGGTTAAAACTTGCTTTCTTAATTTGCATGCACCCTTCGAAGGACTTCAGATCATTCATTTGTTGAACCTCTGCAAATTAGGGATGGAATCAATCACTATATACATTAATAACAAAGAGTTAACTAAAACAGATTGATGCAAAATACGTTCAGGAAAGGAGAATATTTTTAACGTCTGAAAAAACATAGGCCAAAGCATCAGCAAAATCAACCCATTTTAACCCATTATTTTTAGAAAGGAGAACACTCATGCTAAATCATTGCGTACTGACAGGAAATCTCGGTGACGATCCGTCATCCCATTACACGCCGGAGGGACTGGCGGTTTCCCATTTCAACATCGCTTTCAACTCGTCAACTAGGAAGAAAACCGCTAACTGGATCAAGGTAAGCTGCTTCGGGAAGCTCGCGGAGATGGCGACCACCTATCTCCACAGGGGAGCCCGTATCGCTGTTGTCGGGATCCTCGACCAGAACAAGTGGACGACAGACGATGGTCAGACCAGGAGCACCTTCCAGATTATCGCCAATACCATCGAGTTCATCAAGACCGACGGAAGGGGATTCAAGGGCGGTGAAACAGGCGAAGAAGCGACGAACGACGAAGTGCCGTTCTAATCAATCCGAGGGAGGTATTACATGCAGGCTAAGACCATTGCCCTACTCTTAAAAATCGCGGAGATTATTGCCAACATCTTCATCTCCACAAGAAACAAAACCGAAAGTAAAGGAGGCGACAAAAAATGACCAGCCAGGAAGCATTAAAGAGAAGCGAACGCTCTCAGAACCTGAAAGTCTTTCACCTGGAGGATTCCCCATGGTTTTACGTGGAATCCGAAGAGGGAAAAATCTGCTACAAGGTTTGCTATAACAGCGAAACGGACTACTTCTGCAACTGCGGGGATTTTGCCAGAGGTTCCAAAAACGATTCCACCTTCAAATGCAAGCACATTATGGCCGTCATGAACTCCAAAACGGAAGGCGGCCAGGAAAACATCCGTTACCTGGAGAGATGGAGGCCAAAGCTGGATGAAGCTTTCATTAAACAGATCGAAGACAAGGACTTTGTCATTTATGCGGGACTGCTGGACGTCGCCCACCAGAAGAATCTGTGCATGGTTGACGTTGATATTATCCAGTTCCCCGCGGAAGATAACAAGTACACGGCCATCTGCAAAGCGAGAGTGGAAACCATGGATGGCAGAAAGTTTTCGGACATCGGCGACGCCAATCCCCAGAACTGCAATTCGAAAGTGTCCAAACATCTCATCAGAATGGCCAGCACCCGGGCGAAGGCAAGGGCATTTCGGGACCTGGACAACATAGGAATGACGGCACTTGAGGAACTGGGGGATCTCAATGACATTATCGGCGGCGACGAGAGCAAAAAAACATCTAAGAAGGGAACCGACAACGTCAGAAAATTAGCCGGACAGGTAAAGTCCGTATTTAAACAGGAAAACGGGGATGGACAGAAAGATGAGAAATCTCCGGAACCGCAAACAAAAGATAATGTCGTTACGATTCAAAAACAAACCGGATCAGGCAACGAGGCAGAAGAAACCGGCCCCGTAAAACCTGACGGGAGTAAACCCGCACAGACAAAAGGCTCCGTAAAACCCGATAAAGGAAACGGCAGCGACAGGTCAAAAACGGTTGTATCCCCCCTGATGTCCGAGGCTCAGAAATCCGCCCTTTTTAACCTTTCCAGAAGGAGAGGGATCTCCATAGAAGACATCGAGGCCAGATCCATGGACAAGTACGGCGTGCCGATAGAAGAGTTGACATCTGAAAACGCGGGTGAATTTATCCGTTACCTTCAGGCTGCATCCTAAAGCGTTCAATTAACATAAATCCATAATCATAAAGTGAATCCTATGCAAACAGGGACGGGATGACAATCATTTATCCCGATCATCCCAATTATAATATCCGTTGTCCCGTCCCTAAACCGTCAACAAAAAAAGAGCGCGGTTCCTGCACGAACAGGGATTGGAAGGCGATCAGGCGACATCTGTCGACCCATGGATCATTACATCCGTAACCCATGTCGCTTATACAGTGCCTGAAAAACGCAGGAGTCTGCGCTTTTATCAGAAACGAGGTGAAACGTGGAATTACAGGAATTGAGGAAAATCGAGCATTTATCGGCAAGTTCCATCAGCGACTACATTGACTGCGGTCTTTTGTACAAGTTCGGCCGCATTGACAGGATCCAGCCGGAATTCAAATCCGACGCGTTGGAGTTCGGGAGCGCCACCCATCTGGCCCTTGCTGATTTTCACATGGAAAAGTTGAGAGGCAGGTTCCCGGCTTTGAAAGAACTGCAACAGTCTTTTGAGTATCACTGGAGAAAGCTGACCGATGGAAGGGACGACATTAAATATGCGGAAGGGAACAACCCGGATGTGATGCTTCTGCAGGGGATGGAGCTGCTGACCGCCTATTACAATAAATCGTCCTGGAGAGAATTCGAGTGCATCGGAATCGAGGAGCCGTTCTGCTTCACCATTCCCGGTTGCCCCCTGCCCGTTATCGGTTCTATTGATCTGATGGAGAAGGATGCCACCGGAACGATAATTATCAATGATTTCAAGACATCGGCGAGAGCATATTCCAATGATGAGGTTGACCGGAACTTCCAGCTTACCCTTTATCAAATGGCTGCAAAGTCAAATGGTTACGCTGATTCCAATATCCTTCTCCGGTTCGACTGTTTGATTAAAACCAAAAAACCGAAATTCGAGTCTTATTACACCACACGCAGCATAACGGACGAGACCAGGGCGAGAAAGAAGATCGTGGAAGTGGCCAGGGGCATATCCAGAGGGATATTCATCCCCAACGACAGTCCCGGCAATTACAAGTGCAAGAACTGCTCATACAAGAAGAACTGCGACGCGTGGTTCATGGAGGAGGCTACATGACAAAACAGTTTATTATCGAAGCGCAGGAATACCTGAGGATCAGGACGGAATACGGCTGCAGGCGTATCATCGATGTTCAATCTCTGATGAAAAACCACAATCCGGGTGAAGTCATCAGATTCCTGAAAGACTTTCTCAGGGAAAAGGAAAAAGCTCTGAAAAACATGATCCAGATCGACAGGAACCACCCGAAAGTGGATCGAATCGTGGCGGACATGTTCAGAATATCCATGGCGGTTCACACACTGAAAAACGGGGAGGAGGTGATTATTCTTGAAAGGTCTCAATCGGGAACAGAAAAAAGCGGCGGGTTTCACCAGCGGGATAGCGGCGGTCATAGCGGTTCCGGGGAGCGGCAAGACGCTGGTCATGATGGAAAGAATCGGAAACCTGGTCAAGATACACAACGTGCAGCCTGAAACCATCATCGGGCTTACTTTTAACCGTAATGCCGCGGAGCAAATGCGCCAGCGTCTGGTCCCGGTTCTAGGGGAACTGGCGCAGCGGGTTACCCTTTCCACCATTCACAGCTGGTGTCATTACCTGCTGCGGACAGAGGGAAAGGTCTTTGAAATCATATCCGGCAAGGAGCAAATCAGCCTTATCCGGAACCTGATGAAGCGGAAGCGCCTGGATCTTTCCGTTGGAACCATCTTGAGGGAAATAAGCCTGGCTAAAAACAACCTGATTGACGTCGAAGAATTCCGGGCCCTTTACGGATCGGATAAAACCATGTCCAGGGTGGCGGGTATCTATGAGTCCTATGAGAAGGAAAAAGCAAAGAAATACCTGCTGGACTTTGATGACCTGCTTCTGGAAACCTATTTCCTGTTAAGCGGGCATGAGTCCATCCGGGAAAAATACACCGGCCGCTACCATCACATACTGATTGATGAGTTCCAGGACACAAACCCCGTTCAACTGGAGATCATCAAGCTGATAATAGATGCGAATCATAACAATGATAAATCCTACTGGATCGCCGGGGACGACTGGCAGAGCATCTATTCATTCGCCGGGGCATCGATCAACAACATCCTCAATTTTCAGAGCACTTTCAGTTCTTCGAGGCTTTTCATCCTGAACATCAATTACCGTTCCACCCCGCAGATCCTGAAGGCTTGCCAGAACCTGATTTCCCATAACGTCAGAAAGATAGAAAAGACACTGAAGACGGAAAATCAGGACGGGGATAACGTCATTGTCCTGGAATCGTCATCAGAGGAAGGCGAGGCTCTGTCCATCATCAACGAGATAAGGGATCTGGTCGATAACCGGGGGTATTCCTATAAAGATATTGCAATTTTATACCGGGCCAATTTCCAGAGCAGGGTCATTGAGGAAACCCTAGCCCAGATGAAAATCCCCTATTACATCGAGAACGGCTTGAACTTTTACCAGCGGTCCGAGGTAAGATACATTCTGGATTATCTCAGATTGATTCTTAATCCCGACTCCGACGAAGGAGATGAGGCGTTAAGATCGATACTGAACGTGCCCAACCGTTATATCAGCAGGAAGTTTCTCCAGGAGCTTGCGGAATTTTCCGACAAGACCAATGTCCATCTCTACGAGGGATTGAAGTCGATGCCGGTTGACCTTCCCTATGTCCGCAAGAACGTGAAGGATTTTATTAGATTCATCAGCCCCCTTGCGGATTACGCCTCCAATCTGGAGCCCTCTGAAGTGATTGCGATGATCCGGACCGAGCTGGACTACGACCGGTTTGTCACGGATGAGGACATCCCGGCGCCGGATGACGTGAAGATTCAAAATCTCAATCAACTTCAATTGTCAGCGGCGAGATATTCCGGCATCCGGTCGTTTCTGGAATACACGGACAGTTTCTCGGAGCAGATGAGCAATGACAGGGAAGGTGTCGCCCTCATGACCATTCACAAGGCCAAAGGTCTGGAGTTCCCCGCGGTCTTTGTCATTGGACTGGTGGAAGGAATCACACCCACCAAAAAGGGAGATCTCGAGGAGGAAAGAAGAATCGTCTTTGTGGCCATATCCAGGGCGATGAGAATCCTTTATATCAGTTATTCGCATACTTATATGGGACAGGCGGCAAAAAAGTCCCTGTTCATTGATGAAATTATGGGCACAGATAAGCACTCAACAGAGACCGCTTAAACCGTTTTAAGCCATCGCTGCGGTTAAAGCAGAAAGCAAGTAACCACCAGTATAGGGGAAGGTCTGAACACCTTCCCTTTTCTATTCAGGAAAGGATGGGAGGGCATATTAACCCATGAGCAGAACAGTCAAAAGAGCCTATGTGAGCATTTACTGTAAGATCTACACGGAGAATTTCAGTCAGGAAATGATCGACCGTTACGCCACGGGAAAGGAAATTTATAATTTCCTATTAAAGGACGCCAAATGCTGTCTGCCTCTCAGGGGAGATCTCAATCTCTGGTATCTCGGCTCCAATGAGAAATTCGGCAGCATCATATACAATGAGAAAGTTTGGCGCTGGGGATGGGGGGAATCTTCCTTTGACAATGTATCAGAATTTGTCAGGGCTGTTTACAAAGACGGTCTGTTTACGAATTATCAATACCGGAAGTTGGAAGACAAAATCAGGGAGGGCCGGGAAATTGGGAGTATGTATGCGATTCCCGATTACTTATCCCTGAAAAAGAAAAAACCCAAAGTTACCAATATAGAAAGGGAGAAGAGTCATGTCATACAAAATGATGTATTTCAATAGATGCGGGCAAGTCATCAAACAAAAGAAAATGACCAGGGAAATTGGAGAGTTGATGGAATATCTCCATGACGCTCTTTATGGAACCTATCACAGGAGCGAACTATTGCGTCAGGTATTGACGGAAATGGAATGGCGCAATGAAAATCTGAATGTGCTGGACGGCAGAAGGTATTGCTATAAAGGGCTGAGAAACCGTATCGCTCTTGATGGGAGTTTTTCCAGCTATGAATATCTGCAGGGTGCTCTGTTCAGGCTGCAAATCGGTTTTGACCAGAAAAGAATTGACGCCGGCATTGTGCTCATCACATCACAGAGAAGTGAAAAGAGCAAATTGGGAACCACTGAAGAGCTGGCTGCAAGGGAAATGGAAATGCTTAAACCCACCATTCATCTGCCGGTTCTCATCGTCCTGTTTGACCTTGGCAGACCGGGAAAACTTTATGAAGAACATCGTCCTGATGAGAATCATGAGGAAAAACAGGAAGATGAATATCAGGAAAGTCCCATACATCTTGAGCCTGAAATGCAGGCGGCTTGAGAGGTGAGATATGGCCTATACGCCGGAACTGTCATTGGAGTCATCACAGATTTTGAGAAGGATCGCCTGGGCTCTGGAAAAGCCGATGACCGAAACACTGGATATCCTGGTAAGGAATATGTCCATGTTCGTGGACAGGGAAAAGATCTGTTTAGCGTGCAGAGATCATTCCCTGTGCGGCGAATGCGTATTCAGCGAGAAAAACCATCAGATCTGCCCAAAAGCGTTTCGGTAAACCCATCGGGAGCCTCTCTTCAGTAAGAAAATATAATGCGCCAGGGGGTGAAAGCCGCATCTCCCGATATCTTTAACCAACCGTATAGAGGAAATATGATCGTTAAATATTTAATGGAACTGATAGGGGTGACGGGAACCCTGATCTTGTGCCTGAGCATCATTCCGCAGATTGCCAAGACAATTCGAACTAAAAGAGCCACTGATATCAGCATTATTTATCTGGTCACGATGATGTCCGGCCTGGTACTGCTGACGGTCTACTCTGCTTATAAGAATATACCCGTCTTTATCTTCGGGAATGTCATTTCAATGGCGTCGGTGGGAACCCTGATTGTCCTGAAACTGAAATATTACCGGAACAACCTGTATATCATCAACAGAAGAGCGGTTCATTACAAGGAAAGGAGGAAAAAAGATGTCACAGATAACGACGCTTTCACAGGTTATGGAAAAAGCGGAATCAATGTCCAGAAACCATAGGGATATGAATATCAAGACCAGTGATATATCATTCGATAATCTTGAAACGGTGAAGATAGGAAGCGAGTCCCATTCTCTTAAACCTATCGCCCAGCAATCCATAGCAAACAGACTGGGCATCCCCATCCAATATCTCAGGAGATGTCCTGCGGATATTCAGGCATTGAACCTCAATCACTGGATCAAAAGGGAAAAGAACGAGGAACTGTTCTTCCGGTTTGACAGGGACGATGTGAGGGCAATCTTCACACCGCGATACATTCCCACGGATAATCTGGAGGTGTTGAGAAAGTTGGAGTCCATGAATTATCATCTCGATACCAGAGTCCAGTGCAGGCTTGACGATGAGTTTATGTCATTGAGCATCCCTGACGACATGAAAACCTTCAGCATCTACAGGGAAAGGATCACACCTGGAATATCGGTAAGCAATTCGGAGGTGGGACTCGCTTCACTAAGTATTGCAGCTTTCTTGCTCCGGCTCATCTGCACGAACGGAATGATCTCCAGGACTGAAGTTAACGCTTCTTACAGGCATGTGTCGGGAAAGCTTATTTCAAGTCTCCCGGGAGTCTTCCTTAGTGTTTCAGAGGAACTGGGAAGAAAGAAGGAACAGGTCAGGATTTCTCTGGAGAGCAAGGTAGTCAATCCGGAAAGCACCCTTGAAAGCTTCAATAAACAGTTTATGCTGAACAGGATAGAAAAAGAAGCGGTTGCATGGGCGGCGCCTATGGAATACGGCTTCGCGATGTTCAATATTATAGGCATCTATACCAGAGCGGCGCAATATAAAGCGTTGCCGGCCGAAAGCAGTTTCCGACTGGAGAAAGTGGGCGGGACGATTTTGGGTATGGTAAAATAGACGGTAAATTGATAAAGGGAAACAGTCACAGTCAGCATGGGAATTCGGAGATTTCTGTGCTGACTGTCTCCACCAAACAAGCAGACAGTTAAACACAGGAGAATCAAATAAAAGTGGGAGATAACGTAAAATTTAATGAACCGTTAGCAAATAGGAGTCAATTTTATGGAAAATAAATTAGAGCTTGCCATTAATACCATATACGATGCGCTGACAACGGTATGGGAAGACAACGGAAACATTATGGCGGATGCGGTGAGAGATAGCGTTATTACTAATTTGTCGAAGATTACGGGAAAATCCTTTGAAGAGATAGAAAGGAAAGTTGAAGATCTTATTGAGGATGCCCAGTAAAAGTCATTGACCAAAAGGAGGGATTTATGGGCCTTGACATGTAACTTTACAAGAACGCTTATTGCTCAAGGTATGAACAACCCGACGTACGACAAGGCATTAAAAATGCAATTGACTAGAATTGCGACGACTCCATAACATGAAGATAGCCAAAATTCACTGGCGGAAATCATACCAACTGAACAAATGGTTTGAGAAAAACATAAAAACTGAGAATGGCGAGAGAGTGGTGCCGATTGAAAATCTTAGAGAGCTTCATTCCTTGGTCCTCAAGCAGATGGAGGAACGACATCTTCCAATTCTAAAGGAATCCGAAAATGCTGGAGACTGGTTCTGGGAAGATATGGAATTTACAAAATCGTCGCTTGAAAAGCTTTTTGAGTCGCATATGGAAGATTCACATTATACTTACGAAACATCATCATAAATTATTTGTCTTCCTATACAGTTGTATGGGAAGACAGATAATCATTATAATACATTGGGATTAATGATTTGATGATTCATTAATTTCAACGGAGTAAAATTATGCGTCCCAACCTCGAAGTCGACAGAATCTATAAAAACACTGCTAATTGGAAAAATGCTGATGATGAATTTAACCGTATGTTTCACGGCTTCCCAGACGGTAAGGGAATTAGAAATATGGGAGGATTTCGTTGTAAAAGTAAAAAAGGCCGACATGGTTCAAAAATTGAAGATGTAGCATTTGTCGTACTGGTAACGACGTTTGAAGAACCTGAATGGCCAGATTCTCTTGATGAAGAAACGGGAGTATTTACTTATTATGGTGATAACCGTTCACCAGGAGATTTGCATTCGACTCATCTTGGCGGAAATAGCCTTCTTAAGGAAGTTTTTGATAAACTTCATTCTGGTGAACGTAATTCAATTCCACCTTTCCTTTGCTTTGAAAGTAAACAAACCTCTTCAGGGTCTTATATGCAATATCTCGGTCTTGCTGTGCCGGGTGCCGTTGGTATTTCACCGATGGAAGATTTAGTTGCTGTATGGAAGAGGAGGGATAAACGCTTTCAGAATTACAAGAGCACATTTACGATTTTACTGGAGAATCGTATTAAATGGGAATGGCTGGATGATTTAGTAAATAATGTCAAAGCAACTGACTCTTCCCACTGTCCTTCAACATGGGAGTTATGGGTTAATAATGGAAAAATATCTGCATTAAAGTGTACATCACGACCTTTTCCCAGGAGTAAAAATGACCAGATCCCGATGGACGCTACAGATAAAATGCTTCTCGATAGAATAAAAAAAATTTCGGACAGAGAATTTGAATACGTAGCCAAAGAACTGCTATATATGTTGGACAGTTCATTCACTGATCTTGAACTGACTCCACCGGTCAGGGATGGAGGTCGAGATGTTATTGGATTCTATAGAGTTGGAAAAACACCTTGTCTCACCAGATTAACAGTGTATGCAGAAGCAAAAAAATGGTCTGGAAGCGTTGGTGTAAAACCTGTGGCCCGATTGATTTCAAGAATTAAGCATAGGGATATAGGTGTTTTTATAACGACATCATGGTATGATAAACAAATTCAGCAAGAATTAATTGACGATAAACATCCCGTAATTCTAGTAAGTGGAAAAGAGATTATATCCATTCTTAAGGAAAACGACATAAATACTGTGGAAAAAATTGAAAAATGGCTTCAAAATGTATTGAATCAAGAATAGACAATATTTAATCCCCATTTAACACATCAAATTTAAGCCAATTATAAAATTTTATTCTGAATTAAGCATGTTGTCACGTTAAATATATATTACGATTTATTTAATTGATATAATTATTTTATCCCAGATTACGAAATAGAAAAATAATTTACAAAAAACAGTCATTGCGGGGAACAAAGTTACGAAGCAATCTCATATAATCAATGACTTAGGTTGCTGCTCTTCGCTCCTAATGATGATCTTTCCGGGATTTAATGCTATATTGCGTAATCTGGATTTATAAAATTTTAACAGGCATTAATATACTATAAAATAGGGAAGATGGACACGGTATCAAAAGAAGTTCGAAGTAAAAACATGGCAGCTATTAAGGGTAAAGACACAAAACCTGAAATACTTGTCAGAAAATATCTTCATGCCAAAGGTTTCCGCTATAAATTATATGATAGATCCTTACCTGGAACGCCTGATCTGGTTTTCCCGAAATATAAAACAGTCTTGTTTATTCATGGTTGCTTTTGGCATGGACATTCGGGATGCAAATATTTTATTATACCTAAGACCCGAACAGAATGGTGGACTACAAAAATTAATAGAAATAAACAATTGGATCAGGAAAATGCTTCAAAATTAAAGAAACTGGGCTGGAAGGTTATAACAATATTTGAGTGTAAGTTGAGACCGAAATACAAAGAAAAAACATTGAGACATCTCGAGCAAAGGCTTTTATCGTGAAATATATTGATTTATTTGCAGGTGCTGGCGGTTTTTTGGAGGGATTTAAGAGGGCCGGTTTTGAACCGGTTGCACACGTAGAAGTTGATCCTGCAGCTTGCTTTACCCTGAAAACAAGGCTCTCCTATTATTATCTTACTGCAAATAAAAAAACAGACATTTACATTCAATATCTCAAGGGTGAAATAAACAGAAATCAGCTTTATTCACACGTACCAGGGCATATACTAGATTCTGTAATTAATTTACCTATCGGCAATAAAAATAATCACAAGATTTTTGATAAAATAAATGAGCTAAAGGGCGTAAATGATGTAGATATTATTGTGGGTGGCCCTCCATGCCAGGCATACTCTCTTGTTGGAAGAGCGCGTGATAAGAACCGTATGGCTGGAGATCCAAGAAATTATTTATATCTTCAGTATGGGAAGTTTCTAAAAAAATATCGACCTAAGTTATTTGTTTTTGAAAATGTCATTGGTCTTTTATCTGCAGAAAAGGGCAAATACTTCAGAAATATCAAAAGCTGTTTTGGTAGCATCGGCTACGCAGTAAAACCGTTCCAAGTTAATGCAAATCAATTCGGCGTGCTTCAGAACAGAAAAAGAATAATAATTATAGGATGGCGAAAAGATCTCGATTTTTCGATTGAACAACTAGCTGATCAAACCATCCCCAGCTTCCAGGTCAGATTAATATTTGAAGATCTGCCGGAAATACAAGCAGGTCAAGGTGTGAATAAATTTTTGACCTATGCGAAAGGGACGAATGATTATTTATGTTATGCAAAAATACGAAATGGTATTGATGTTTTAACTCAGCACATTTCGAGACCACACTCAATTCAGGATAAAGAAATATATAAGATAGCTGTAAATAAATGGAAATATAATAGGGAACGTCTTGTTTATAATGATCTCCCCGAACATCTCAAGAGTCACAATAATAAAATTTCATTTTTGGACAGATTCAAGGTTGTCGCCGATGATCTATTTTCCTCTCAAACTGTTGTTGCACATATAGCAAAAGACGGTCATTATTATATTCATCCTGATATAAAACAAAATCGGTCGATATCGGTAAGAGAAGCTGCAAGATTGCAGTCATTTCCGGACGATTATTATTTTGAAGGTATGAAAGAGGGGCATAATAGAACAAGTGCTTTTAAGCAGATCGGCAACGCTGTTCCGCCGCTTATGATAGAAAATATCGCAGCTTCACTAAAATATTTTCTTTTACAGTGAGTTAAAATGAATTCTGAATTAATTCGGAAGATGATTTATTCAAAAACATATCAAGGTGAACAGCACCAAATGCATCATACTCTTATAGATGCACAGAATATTATTTCCGCTTTTTTTCAAAATAACGAGACCAATAAATTATGCATGGTGTTCCCTTCAAGGGAATATGCCTCACAATGGCTGGTTGTCCCAATGGTTTTATCTTTAATTAAGAATCAGTATGAATTATACAACTGGGAAATAATCGAATCTTACAAAAAATTTAAGCCTGGTGATAAACTGATTTTGAACGACAAAGCCATAGTTGAATGGGTCGGGATAAGAGAAATTGGCAATTATGGATTTGTCGGACCGTCTTTTAAAACGAAAGGTATTGGAAATCATTCTGCTACTACAGTAACAATTAAATTTTCAGATGTAACTAAACTGCAATTGGCACCTTCTAATAGAAAGGTTCTCTCTTCACCAAAAGTTGTAAAACAATCCTATAACACAAGAATACTAACACCCACCGAAAATCTTTTGGACATCAACACATATGGCAATAAGGAGTTTTTAAAAAATAATATTTGTCTAATAAGCAAATATAAAAAATACGAAAGCATTAAAGAATTATTTTTAAATAATATTATCCTGTCTGAATACATTCAGGAGGGCAAAATAAATGAAAATGGAGAGGCAGATGAAAATTGTCCATTACTTGTTGCAAATAACCTTTCCAGCCTTGCATTATATGTGACACGCTCTTCTTCTGTTTCCCAAATAATTATTGATGGATATGCAGCAATCCACGAAAGGGGTACAGATTTTGCTGACATTGATGCAAAAAAAATCCCAACAATACTTATTACCGATTTATCAGAAAATGACATCTTCGAAAACATTAAGGATCGTGATTTTGAATTCTATAATTTTACAAAAGAACGTTTAAATCTGGAACGTTTAAATCTGAAAACTATTACAAATAAGTCTCCTTTTTATTCCTTTAATGAAAAATTAAAGAAATATGGCTTATTTAATTTGAATAAAGAAGTTTGTAAAAATGAAGAAATTGAGAGTGCTGCAACAATGATTCATTCTATTGTACAGGACGATTCAAATATTGATTTAACCTATTTGAGAATATCTCTTATTCAATTTATCAACATTATTTCCAGAATTACATATTGTCCTACTGATGTTGATATATCAAGCTTCAATTCAAAGATAGACAACATTGATTCTTTATTTCGCAGTTGCAGAATGTGGTTGGGAGATTCAGGCGAAATCATTGAGACATGTATCACTCTTTTTAAATCCATAGTTGAAAATATTAGATCCGCAGAACCTGATAAGTGTTCAAAATTAAAAAATATTTTGAATGAGGAAAGATACGATTACATTATTTGTCCGACAGAAGATGAAGTTAAATCATTGAAAGATTTTCTAGGCATGTTTACTGCAAATCAAATACCTAAAATAATATCAATAGCGGATATTAATGATGATTTGCTTTCAAGCAGACCGATAAAAGCAATTTTAACAGGTTGGCCTAAGTCCAACAATATGAACAGAATCCTTTCTTCATTCCTTTTTTCAGAAATAACCGTTTTATTTTATCCTTTTGAAAATCGTTATTATAATTCGTTGCAAAGACACAATAATAGAAAAAGCAAATACGTAAGGCCAACAATAACAAATGATGGGATAAGGGCAGTGAATGAAAATGCGACATTGAAAGGATTTGAAGATTTATATCTTACTGACGAAACTGATGAAACAATAGTTGAAGACGACTTTGATATTCTAGATTTTGAATTGAAACTGGATAATGCACAGTATTCACAATACACAAGAGGGAATCAGGATGAAAGAATTAAAGCTAAACGACTTGACTTTGAAAACAACTATTTCGTTTATGCTGCTGAGTCACACAAGTTTATAGTGGTAAATGAATTGCTTAATAATGACAACCTGAATCCGAATATTTGCTTGACAAGGTATGAGTCCATTCAGACTGGAGACGTAATTGCTTTTATCCAAACAGAGAGAGATGTATTGGTTGCAGTAGTGGAAGTAATAACAAGACCTGACGATCTGTTAAAAGTGAAAAAGTGGACTGGCCTATGGAAAAATGAATTAAAACAATATTATGAAACAATACAACACGATTTTACAAGATTGATTAGAGATTTACGCGGGAATGGATGTGAGAGAACTGAGCAAACAATTAGAAATTGGTTGCGGGATGATGACATTATAGGACCTGAAGATGACCGTGATTTAAAAAGCATCGCCTTAATGACCAACTCAAGTAAGCTATTATATAATATTGATACCGTTAGAGAAGCTATAAGACAAATGACCAGCTGGAGACTCCAGGCTTCCAACATAGTGCGGGACGTGATCATAAATAATTTGAATGGCATTGCGGGGCCTGCAGTCATTAATACTCAACTTGGAATCCAACAATTAGGCAGTGTAGACATACTCAAAGTAATAGGGAAAAATAATACATTACAGGATGTGAACAAAATATTTGTAAATCGCTTATTGCGGAGAGAATTTGTTTAATGGCCAAATTACTGCCACCATATATTGATAAATACTGTAAGAGTACGGCTGAACGAATGTTGTTTGGCATTTTTAAAAACAGCCAGTTCACCAAAGATTGGATTATTCTGCACTCACTTAATCTTGCACAACATACAAAAAGACTTTACGGCGAAATCGATTTTCTTCTTCTTATTCCTATGGGTGGTATTTATGTGATGGAGGTAAAAGGCGGAGATGTGAAATGTGCCAATGGTATTTGGCAATTCACGGACAAATTTAATAATACGAATACCAGTAGTATAGGACCGTTTAACCAGGCAAGAGACGCGATGTTCTCTCTGCGTTCAGCAATTGAAAAAGAATTCGGTAAGAAGCATAAATTCACAAGATTTTTGTACGGCTTTTTTTCCGCTTTTCCTCATGTAATATTTGATAAACAAAGTGTTGAATATGAGGAATGGCAGATACTTGACAGGGATTCTATTCAAAAAGGAACTGAAGGTTTCTTTCATAATTTGATTCAACATTTTATTCAGAAATACAGAACTCAGAAATGGTTTTCGGAAAATGATTCTTTGCCTGATGCAAATGATCTGAATACCCTTTGCCATTTTCTCAGGGGTGATTTTGAAAGAGTAAGACCTGTGAAGGAGCGAGTGGCTGAATTTGACAAAGAGGTAAAGAAATACACGGAGGAACAATGCAGAATCCTTGATTCAATTCAGTTAAACGCAAGAAGTATTACCCAGGGTAGCGCCGGAACAGGAAAAACAATGATAGCTATAGAATCAGCGGTAAGAGCTGCCGCCGAGGGTAAAACAGTATTCCTTACTTGTTTTAATCGCTTCATCGGCGAGTGGATGCAAAAACAAATTGAAGAGTGGAAGGATAAAATCACAGCTTCAAGTTTGCACAGTTTTTTATTTGAACAATCAAAAGGCTTTGATTATGATAAATCGCAAAGCAGAAAACAGGATTTTTATAACAGGTATTTGCCAGCATTACTGAAAGACATTTATGATAAGGGAATCAGCCGTAAATTTGATAAACTGATTATTGATGAAGGACAGGACTTGATTAGGGAGGAATATCTGGCCTTGTTTGATTCGATGGTAACCGGTGGTTTGGAGAATGGTAATTGGGAAATATACGGAGACTTTGAAAAACAGGCAATATATTCACAGTTGTCAAAGAATGAAATGTTTGAACTTTTAAAACAATCAGGTCAGTATTCAAACTTTCTTTTAAAAATAAATTGCCGTAATACAAAACAAATTGGTGAGGAGACTTCCCTGATATCAGGATTTGAAAAACCACCTTTTTTACTTGAACACCTTCAGGGGATTCCCGTTGAATATATTTTTTACATTAATGAGGTCGAACAAATAAAAATATTAACAGAACAATTGAAGAAGTTTTCTGAAAGCAAATTGCCATTTAATGAATTGGTTATTATGTCACCGAAGAAATTTGACCATTGCTGTTATAGTTCTTGTTCAGATCTTAAAATTAAGGAACTAAAAAGCACAAATGCGTTTGCAGCAATACAAAAATTCTTTTGCTTTGCAACCATTCATTCTTACAAGGGAATGGAAAGCAACTATGTTATAATAACAGATGTTGAAGATCTAAATACTGAAATGTCAAAATCATTGCTGTATGTTGGCATGAGTAGAGCACGATATGGATTGACATTGCTAATTTCCGAATCAATGCGAAACAATTATAGGGAGCTTTTGAAAAGAAAACTGAACTAAAATGAGAGACAATATCCTTAAATTTATAAGACGGGAATTAATTGGACCAGATCCTGTCAAACCCCACATACAACCGAACGGAGAAGAAATTCTTATTAACGAACCACCTCGGTTGAGATACGGTGCGGGAATATTATTTCCAAGGTCGGCAGTTTTTGAAAAAGCAAATTCAACCTCAACCGATGAAGAAAAAGTGTTGGAGAAGCCCGAAGAAGAAAAGAATAATGACGATGATGATCCTGTAAAAGCGGAAGACATCAAAGTGCCGGTTGATGTTAGTGAAGAATCTGAGGAAGAAATCGGATTAGCAAATAGTTTTCTTCCATCTGCAGTAGGATTTAGTTGCTTTTCAATAATTCCAAAAGATGGTTTCAAGGTGAAAGTGAATGCCGCCGTTTATGAAATCAGTGATTATTCATATACAAAAGAAGACGGGACTGTAGTTACACGAAAAGCATATTTTAGGCATCCACTGGATCAAGAATTTGTATTGAATGGAAATAAAATTCCGCGAGAACCAGGGAAATATGTTGACCACATATTGGTTGATGAAAAAGGGATGGAAGTAAATCTAAAACTAAATATCAGAAACCGCACTCACGGTAATATTTTGGATAATAATATTAATTTACTCACCTTCACTCTTATAAATCTGAACACAGGAGGAACAGAAAACATCAAAAACGAAGATTGTTTTTTCCAAGTATCGTTTTCCGTCAGTGCAGAAGAAAGTTGTTTTAGACCATATAAAGTAGCCGCATCAAAGACGGACACTGATGATGAAAAGTCAAATCTTCTTCTATTCAGGAAGAAAAAAACCTTTGCTGTTGGTCATGGTTGCTCACCTTCATGGAATGACAGTGATATTGATTTTATCAATTCTATATCAACGGAAGCGATTCCCACCTACGAAATAAAACCTATTCTCCCAAATGAGTTGAACAATCTTGAACTGAAAATGTTTGACCTCAGTGATTTGTCTAATCAGGACATTACTGACAATCTAATCAAGCTTAATTCCGAATATGAGGCTTGGATTAACGACCAAGAGAAAATTGCGAATGCTGAATTAAAGGATGATCTTCTAGATACTGCTTTGCGACACATTGAAAGTTGTCGTTTGTGTTTGCAGCGAATGAAAGAGGGAGTAGACTTAATCAATAGTAATAAAAAAGTTAATCGTGCATTCAAATTGATGAATCGTGCAATGCTTTTGCAGCAACTCCATTACAGCATTGAAACAAGAAATTGGATTCTTGACAAAGGCAGTATCACAGGTTTGGAAGATGCTGTTATTCCTGACATCAATAATATATCAACATGGAAGCCTGGACTTGGGGCGTGGAGGCCGTTTCAACTTGCATTTATCTTGATGAATCTGAACTCAATGCTAGATGCAGGTCATGCAGACAGAGAAATGGTTGACCTGATTTGGTTCCCGACAGGTGGTGGTAAAACAGAAGCATACCTTGGCTTGTCAGCGTTCACAATTTTTCTGAAAAGAATAAAAGATAATAATGATTCGGGAACGACGGTGCTGATGCGTTACACTTTGCGATTGTTAACAGCACAACAGTTTCAACGAGCGGCTGCATTGATTTGTGCCTGTGATAAAATCAGAAAGGAAAACGAGGAAGAATTAGGAACGGCAAGAATTTCAATTGGACTTTGGGTTGGAGAGATGACTCCAAACAAAAGAGAGGATGCAAGACGATTATTTCAGAGAATGGAGCAAGGAAAAGCAGACGATAACCCATTCATCATTCTTAAATGTCCATGGTGTGGTTCTCAAATGGGCTACTTAAAAGAAGCGAAAACAAATAAGGTCAAGGGGTATAAGAGGAGAAAAGTCGGAACGAAAGAGACGATTATTTATCAATGCGATAATCAGCAATGTGATTTTTCAAAAACTGATTATAATTTGCCGTTGGTTGTAATTGATGAAGATATTTATGACAAACCACCCACTCTGTTAATCGGAACTGTTGATAAGTTTGCAATGCTAACATGGAAGCCGGAAGCAAAAGCACTTTTTGGTTTTAAAGAAAATGAAAGGCCGTATGCTCCACCTGAACTTATTATCCAGGATGAGTTACATTTGATTTCCGGCCCGCTGGGTTCAATGGTTGGATTGTATGAAACGATGATTGAGGAACTCTGCACCGCCGACAATATAAAGCCAAAAATTATTGCATCGACGGCAACAATCAGCAGGGCAAAAGAACAAATTAATTCACTATATGGTAGAGGAACAAACAATGTAAATATCTTCCCTCCCCAATGTTTAAATGCAGGAGATTCTTTCTTTGCTTATGAAGACAAAAATAGTCCTGGAAGAATTTATGCGGGGATATTTGCATCTGCCTTACCATCTCATGCAACTGCACAAGTGAGAGTTTTATCTGCTTTACTGCAATCAGTAAAATCAATTCCTGTAACAGAGGATATTTTAAGAGACCCTTATTGGACAGTCTTGACTTACTTTAACAGTATTCGTGAGTTGGGTCATGCAGCCACACTCATTCGTGCAGACATACGGGAATATATGAATTCAATTTGGATTCGAAAAGCTATTAAAGGAGATGAAAGAAGATTCATTAACAGATATATTGAGTTGACCAGTCGTATCAACAGTAATGACATACCTGAGTACTTGGAGCAACTTTTAAAACCGTGGTCAGGAGATAATGCAGAATATCCTGTTGACGTATGTCTTGCAACAAATATGATTTCAGTTGGCGTTGATATCCCGCGCTTAGGTCTAATGACAGTAATAGGGCAACCGAAGACAACTTCTGAATATATTCAGGCAACAAGTCGTGTTGGTCGCTCAAAGAAAGGTCCGGGACTTATCTTTACAATTTTCAATTGTTCAAGGCCAAGAGACCGCTCGCACTTTGAGCATTTCCAGGAATACCACTCTAAAATCTACAGCAAGGTTGAACCTACAAGCGTTACTCCCTTTTCCACACCGGCAAGAGAAAGAGCACTTCACGCCATCTTAGTTGGGTTGATTAGATTATATTCTACTGACCATAGTTCAACTAAACCAAAACCTTTTCCGCAAAATGAAATTATTGAAAGAGTGATTCAAATTATTACAGACAGGGTGCATTTGATTGACGGAGAAGAATACGATAAGACGGTTAAATTAATTGAAGAAAAGCTTGAATATTGGAAAAATGAATTGCCACTTGTGTATGGCTCATTCGGCCAGCAAACAAATATTCCTTTAATGTATCCGGCTGGAACAAATCCATCAGAGGATATTAAAGCAAGGGCTTGGCCAACACCAACATCAATGAGAAATGTTGACTCTACTTGTGAAGCGTATGTAATTCCTCCAGAATACATAAACATAGACAATTAATATGCCAGCAAAAAAGCCAATAAGAAGATCTCAGTTAATTTCTCCGTGGGGCGTTGGACAGATGATAAACTTTCCAAATGACGAATCATTGATGGTAATTGGGCTTGATATGTGGGAAGAAAAATTCAGAACGATTACCGAATTAGATGAATTCAAGGTAATAGAAGAGCGATTAGCAAGGAGATTAGAAGTAAATGAATTCAGATTACCGCCTGATTTCAGAGATCCAGGACCAGGAGTTATAAATCCATCACTGAAAATTCCATTCGTAAGATTCCCACGATGGCACTATTGCACGAGGTGTGGGCACATGGAAAAAGCTTCAATTTATGATTCGCAAAAACCGACTTGTCCAGGAATTTCTTTTAATAAGGGTATGTCGTGCAAGGATATCCCTGAAAAGAAAAGGCAGCGTTTGATCCCGGTTCGTTTTATTGCCATTTGCCCTCATGGCCATATTGAAGATTTCCCTTTTATGGAATGGGTACATGATAGAGCATATCCCGAGGGAGAACACAGCTTAAGATTGAGAGCAGGGAGAAGTTCTGGTGCATTGTCTGGAATTGAAATCACTTGTAGTTGTGGTCAACATAAAACTATGACAGGTGCTTTCAATGAACAGTCACTTACTAAAATCGGGATTACTTGCTCGGGTGGTAAACCTTGGCTTGGACAAGAAGCCGACAGAAAAAATACAAATCATTGCGGGCAACATTTAATAGTAGTTCAGAAGGGTGCCTCAAATGTATATTTTCCTCAGATACGCAGTTCAATCTATCTGCCTCAGTGGGATAATTCTGTTGATAGACATTTGGTTGAAGTATTAGAAAAAAATTGGAGATTTCTGACAACAGGGATGGAGAATGGCAATTTTCAGCGAATGAGATTTGAATTAGTTGCTGAAAGGAATTTTACGGAGGAGAAGAAAGAGCTTTACACAGAAAAACTACTGGAAGCTGCAACGAAAAGAATTTCGGGAGCAGACAGTTCAAATACTGATGATTCAGAGGAGAAATACCGCAAGATGGAATATGATGCAATTCTTGCGGAAGCGGGAGGAGAAAACCAGGATTTCTTTGTTACGAAAAATCAGGCACACAATTATGATGATTCTGAAATAGGTGGAGCGATCTACAATGGATTTTCAAGTATTGGCTTATTGCATAAATTGAGGGAGACAAGAGCATTCGTTGGTTTTTCAAGATGGCTACCCGATGATGGAAAAAGTTTAAAAGAAAAAAAAGATTTCATTAAACTGGGGAAATCAATAACCTGGCTCCCTGCGGTAGTGGTAAGAGGCGAAGGCGTATTTTTCGAATTCAATGAAAGATGTATGAATAAATGGGCAACAAACGAAGAAATAATCACAAGAATCAAACATCTTTCAGATAATTACAATAAAGAAAGACAAAAAAGGGGTAAGGGAAAAAGAAACATTACCCCTCAATTTGTTTTGATTCACACATTTGCCCATTTGGTAATAAACCAGTTTAGTTACGAATGCGGTTATGGGAGTTCTGCATTGCGGGAAAGAATTTATTGCAATCTTGAATCCCCAAATGAGGTGATGAACGGAGTTTTGGTTTATACAGCATCAGGTGATTCAGAAGGCTCTTTAGGTGGTCTTGTTAGACAAGGCAAACCAGGTAATCTTGAAAGTATAGTTTACAATGCAATTGAAAATGCCAGATGGTGTTCAAGTGATCCAATATGTATTGACAGCAAAGGACAGGGACCTAGTTCATGTAACTTGGCTGCTTGCCATAATTGTGCCTTACTGCCGGAAACTTGTTGTGAAGAATCCAATTTGCTCCTTGACAGAGCAACGATTATTGGAACACTTGATAATCCTTCGATTGGCTATTTTAATTTCAATCAATAGAAAGTTGAGTCAATTGTAAAAGGGTTATATCTAACGATTAAAAGGTTGTTTCTTATCAGACCTATGAGGCAAAAAATTCTTATTCCACAAAGAGTCATAAACTTCAAAGAAAGCGACAGACAAATGTGCCCGTTGCCTCATTAACAAATGTTACCGGACGTAGAGTGAGTATTTAGAACGTTGCCTCACAAAAATCGAGGCAGCATTTTTATGACATCAAGATAGCCTATGAAGAAGGAGGACTGGAAGGTCTTCGAGAAAACAGCCGGCAAAAGCCCTGCATAAAGAATCGTGTTACGCCGGAAATTGAAGAAGCGGTTGTTCGTATGGCATATGAATACCCGGCCTATGGATAAGCCAGGACACCTTTTATGTCGGTTATTTGAAGGGTGTTGGGCGGATCTACAAGCAGACCGTCGTGGACACTTATTCATCGGTGGCATTTGCCAAAGTTTATACGGCGAAAGTTCCTGTAACAGCTGCGGATGTGTTGAATGATCGTGTTTTGCCGTTTTTTGCACAGCAGAACATCCCTGTTTTACGGGTATTGACGGATCGTGGGACTAAATATTGCGGAGCGCCTGATAGGCATCATTATCAGCTTTATTTGCAGCTCAATGAGATTGAGCATACAAAGACCAGGGTTCGAAGTCCACAGAGCAACGGGATTTGTGAGCGGTTTCACCAGACAATTTTAAATGAGTTTTACCGGATTGCGTTTCGGAAGAAGATTTATAGTGATCTTGAGACCTTGCAAACTGATCTGGATGCTTATATAGATTATTAAAATTTGTAATGGACACATAAGGGCAAGCGTTGTCGGGGCAGAACACCGATGCTGGCTTTTTTGGACAGCAAAGGCCTTTTTGCCGAGAAAAATATGGATGATTTGGTAGGAGCTTAAACCCGAGAACAATCCGGGGGGAACTGGCCACTGTCAACTCAAGTACTGATTATGATAATTTAAACGAGCACACTTTTACTTGACTGATTCAATATCTATATTTTCCTTTACATAGAATCAATGATTTCTCTCCTTTTTTTCT
>DAOSIN010000003.1:0-3120 GCA_035366675.1 Salinivirgaceae bacterium
TTACCTAAAAGGGAAAATTGCCGTTATTCTCTACAATAGTAATGTGACCGGCATCAAATCCCACTTTTCCCAAATTTACTACTGAGCAATCAAATACTGAAAGTTTATTACTCATTTTTTAATCTTTTAAATTCCTCAAAATCTCGAATATAATCATCTGCATTAAAATGTTTATCAGAAACAATTAAAGCCAATGAATTAGTAGAAAAGTTTTCTATTCTTCGCCAGTACATTTTTGGAACATAAAGTCCGTAGTAGGAACGGTTTAATGAAAATTTTTGCTCTTTTTCTCCATCATGTAGAACTACATCAAAACTTCCTGAAAGAGCAATAATAAACTCCTGTTGTTCTTTAAAAGCATGACTACCACGCATTTCTCCGCCTGGCACATCGTATATCCAGTATGTTCTAGCTATTTTAAATGGTAACTGTTTCGGATACTCGAAAAAAGAGAGATTTCCTCTTTTATCCAATATCTTTGGAAGTTGAATTATTGTTGGGTTGTTCATATTTCAAGATTTTAAACATATAATTCGCGATCATGCGTTATTTTTTTGACATTATGAAAACGTAAAAATACAATATTAATAGCGAATCGAGCATTTTAGTAATAATACGTATCACGCTCTGATAATAGTTAGCTATGCTACAACCTTCCATCTACTTCTCGATTCATAACCCCCTTCACATCATACACCACTCTATTACCATTTGCAATTTTCGATAAGTCTAACTCTTTAAATTTATTGTGAGCCACTGCCAAAATAATTGCATCAAACTTATCCTTTGGCAGTGTGTTGACAACTTCCACTCCGTATTCATGTTTTGCAATATCGGGATTTACCCAGGGGTCGTATATTGTTACTTTAGCACTGTATTCTTTTAGTGTATTGACGATGTCGATGACTTTAGTGTTGCGTACGTCGGGGCAGTTTTCTTTAAAAGTAAAACCCAGCACAAGAATATGAGAACCCAAAACTTGAATACCTTTCTTTAGCATCAATTTAATTACCTGGTCAGCTACATATTTGCCCATGCTATCGTTCATTCTACGTCCTGCTAAAATTAGTTCAGGGTGATGCCCGTGGCGTTGAGCAGCTTGTGCTAAGTAAAATGGATCTACGCCTATACAGTGTCCTCCAACTAATCCCGGTTTAAACGGTAAGAAGTTCCATTTCGTTCCGGCGGCGGTCAACACATCTTGTGTACTAATACCCATTTTATTGAAAATCTTAGCTAATTCATTTACAAAGGCTATATTGATATCACGTTGAGCGTTTTCAATAACTTTAGCGGCTTCTGCAACTTTGATTGTCGGAGCTAAGTGTGTACCTGCAGTTATTACGGAGGCGTAAACGTTATCAATAAATTTGCCGATTTCAGGAGTGCTACCTGATGTAACCTTCAATATTTTATCAACTGTGTGCTGTTTATCTCCAGGATTAATACGTTCTGGGCTATATCCTGCAAAAAAATCTTTATTATATTTTAACCCACTCACGCGTTCCACTATGGGAATACATTCGTCTTCTGTTACGCCCGGATAAACGGTAGATTCATACACCACTATGTTACCTTTGGAAATTACTTTTCCTACTGTTTCACTAGCTTTAATAAGTGGGGTTAAGTCGGGATTATTATTTATATCAATAGGTGTGGGGACGGTTACAACATAAAAGTTCGCATCTTTTATGCTATTGATATCCGATGTACAGGTAAAACCGTTAGCAAGAGCAGTTTGGAGTAATTCGTCTTCCACTTCGAGCGTGGAGTCGTGGCCTCTCATTAATTCTTCTATACGTGCTTGGTTGATATCGAAACCAATAGTAGTATATTTTGTTGAAAACAGGCGTGCAAGTGGCAAGCCTACATAACCTAAGCCAATTACGGCAATTTTTATATCTTTATTATTCATCAATATTTTATTAAGTTTACAATTATCTCGTTGATTGCTATCAAAATAAGTGTTCAAAAAATCAATAATGTGCAGCTTTAGTGTTATCAGGTTTCCAATTCATATATTATTACAATTATAGCACCAATGTCATTTGAAAATCGATGAGACACTGTTATTTAAAACAATTGTACATATTTTTCGAACATATATATTTTCCCCCGTTGTCCACCAGTAATTTCTTTCAGTATTCCTAAGTCTTCCATATCGGAAATTAATTTATAGGCAGAAACTGCGGATTTCCCCACCACCTTTTCTACTTTTGCTGCATTTATTATCGGATTGCTAAACAGTTCATTTATTATTAAACGAGCATCTGACTAAGCAGTGTAATTACGCCCATATCATCTATCTCCCACTTTCTGTTTATTTCGTTGGGAATAAATGCCTTATAGTAGCCTTGATTGATAAGTATTCCTGATAAAAAATTGCTACTCACTTGTGTAAAATATAGTATATGCAAGGAACAATATAATCTCTTATTTAATTTTTTGCCCATAAAACTTAAATAAGGAGGTTGCTTATTTAAGTTTTTTTAAGATAAATTGTTTTATGTCTTGCAGAATTATCTTCAACTTTAACAATATTTTTTATGCGAGTGCAAAATGGAATTAGAATTACAAATTCTCCCAATACCATTTTACTGCTTCCTCCAAACCCTTTTTGATATTAAACTTAGGGTTATAGCCCAACAAATGCCGTGCTTTTTCTATACTTGCCAGAGAATGAGGTATATCTCCGATTCTATTAGGTCCGTGGATAACTTTTATTTCTGAAATCTTAGGATCGAATTTTGACAAACACTCTTTTAAGTAGCTAACCAACTGATTTAACGTTGTTTGTTCACCATAAGCTGTGTTGTAAACTTGATTTATGGCATCGGGATTTGTTGTTTTCATTGCCAGGAGATTCATCTGTATCACGTTGTCAATGTAAGTAAAATCACGGCTATATTCGCCATCTCCGTTAATTACAGGTGATTTGTGGTTCATAAGTTGTTTTACAAACAAAGGAATAACTGCTGCATAAGCACCATTGGGGTCCTGTTTGCGACCAAAAACATTAAAATAACGTAAGCCAATATACTCCATGTTATAGGTTTTCGAGAACACATCAGCGTATAGTTCATTTACATATTTGGTTACTGCATATGGAGACAGTGGTTT
>DAOSIN010000003.1:3130-22180 GCA_035366675.1 Salinivirgaceae bacterium
TGCTATCGCCATATGTTGAAGAGCTTGCAGCGTAAATAAATCGCTTAACATTTGCATCACGACTTGCTACTAGCATATTTAGGAATCCTGAAATGTTTACTTCATTTGTTGTAATTGGGTCGTTAATGGAACGAGGCACGGAGCCTAACGCAGCTTGATGAAAAACGTACTCAACTCCTTCAACTGCTTTTTGACAATCTTCTAATTTTCGGATATCGCCGACAATTAATTTGAAAGTTTTAGGATAAGATTGAATTAAAGGTAGTATGTTCTCTTTTTTTCCGGTAGCGAAGTTGTCTAAACAAACCACTTTGTGTCCAAGTTGTAACAAGCTTTCACATAAATTGGAACCGATAAATCCGGCTCCACCGGAAACTAATATTTTACTCTCTTTTAACATAAAGCTAAATAAAAACTTTATATAATGTTTAAGGTTTTGATTAGAAAGTTGTTGCTATTTACAATCGGTATTGCACAGCTCCGCCCTTTCACTCACACATTTTGTATGGCTACTAAGGCGTTTTAAGGCGCAAAGATACTAAACAAAGCGTTGTGTTTATAGATATTTTGACGAAATTTCGACACATATCATAGTTGACATAAAATCTAATCGAACAACCAATATTTGATTGCTTTTTTTTCTTATTATTTCACCTTTAAATCCGGTAAAAGGACCAGAATCAATTTCTATATAATCACCTATTTTGTGATCAATATCTTTGACCTTAACATTTTCTGAATTTTTTGTTAAAATACGTAAATTTTCTATCTCCTTATCTTGAACACAAGCCGGCTGATTTTGAAACATTATAAAACGAACAACTCCAGCAGTTTTTAACACTTTGAGGTGGTCGTCGTAATTAATTCTGACAAATACATAGCATGTTATTAGAGGGACTTCAACAATTTTTTTTCTGTCACTCCACTGGCGAACGGTTTTAATTACAGGCAGATAAGTCTCTATCCCCTTTTCGGTGAGTTGAAGTGCCACCTTCTTTTCGTGACGCGAACGTGTTGATACTGCATACCAGCGTAAATTACTGCTCATTTTTGTTACTTGGGTTTAGCATGTTATCAATTTCGACTTGTAAATCAGAGTATTGGAATCCGAGATCTCGTACGATTTTTTCGCCGTCAAATCTGCTGTGTTCGAATCCCGATTTTACGATTTGTCGTGTTAGTTTGGGAGATAGATTAAATATCCAAGCAAAAATTTCGTTCAGAAGAGAAATTGTCCAAAGCAGGTTTTTATTGATTAATCTTGGTTTTCGCTTTTTGTTCAACGATTTCTGTGCCATTTCAAACAAATTCCGATAGCTTAAATTATCGGAGCAAAGTATATATCTCTGCGATTTTATATTTGTATCGGATAGAATAATTGCGGCTCTGCATACATCGTTTACAGAGACGTAACCGGTGGTTCCATCGGTTATAAAGGGTAATCCAAATGCTATTTGTTGCAAAAGTGCCGATGAGCTTTTTCCTGAGCTGGCATTTCCCAAAATAATAGCGGGGTTTAATATCACAGCATTTAACCCCTCTTCAATTCCACGCCACACTTCAAGTTCAGCTAAATATTTTGATTTGCCGTAATGGCTCTGTTTCTCGTTTTTTTTAAGGAGATGATTTTCGTTAACTATTTCTTCATTGATAGCATCTCCTATGGCAGCAACGCTACTTAGGTAAACAAGTTTTGTTGAACTGTTCTCTTTTTTTAGAAGTGTATTGACAACGTTTTTTGTTCCATTAACATTAGTGTTGTAAATCTGCTTTTTTGCGTGCGGATTGAAAGAGACGTATGCGGCTGTATGATAAACAATATCAACATCTTGTACAAGATTATCAATACTCTCTTTGTTTAAAACATCGCCAAAAACAAATTGTAGATTTCTGATATTATCGGCACCTAAAAAGGTAGTAAGTTCTGATTTTGCCCTGTTTGAACGTACAAAGGCTTTAACATTTACGTCCTTTTTAAGCAGCATTTTTATTAGGTGCGATCCTACAAGTCCATTAGCCCCGGTTACGGCAATATTCATAGCAAAAGTTTTGGTGTGCAAATTTAGCAATTTTTCTGCCAAATAATCTTTTTTCCAAAGCCGAGCTTATTGTCGGTTAGTTTAAGATGTTGAGGTTCAAGTATCCAGAGGTTTAAATCGGCTAAGCGAGCGTATGGAAAGCGTTTTAAATAAGTTGCTTTTGCAACCTCTTCGTCAGTTTTATCCACAGGAAATGTAATTCCAGAGATTTGAAGCCCTTGAATTTTCATAACAATACGAGTTTCTAAGACAATATTTGCCGCTACGTTTTGGTTTTTTAAGGCTTCTATGCCGTGCCGTGTGTCGTGGTCGGTTGTGTAAACAAAAGCGTTTTTTTCTTTTATCCAAGCGTAGAAGCACGATGCACACCAAGGGTTGTTCTCATTTGATGTTGCTATTGTAAGCACATGATGTCTGCCAATAAAATCGATTATTGACTTATCAATTGCGTTTGTCATGAATAATTTAACTTATTAAGAACCAGCTCTGTAATTTTATTTTTGTCAGTTAACAAAATGGTTTGGATTCCCAACTCTTCGGCTGCTTTTGTGTTAAGTTCAAGATCATCGATAAATAGAATCTCTTGTGGCAAACATTTTAGCTGTTTTATAACTTGTTGGTAGATTTCTTCCGAGGGTTTGCGACAACCCATTCTGTATGACAAAAACAGCCCATCGAATAGCGATACTAAGCTTTCGGCTAAATTTTGCGTGGCTATTTTTTGGTTGCTGTGGTTAAAATGGATATTGTTTGTATTGCTTAGCAGGTATAGCGGATATTTGCCTTTCAGAGAGCGTAATAGACTAATAGCCTGACTGTTAAAATCTAACAAGAGTGCATTCCATGCGCTGTCGATGGTTTTGTCGTCAACGTCAACATTCAATTTTTTTCTGATTGCGTTACGAAAATCTTCATCGGTTATTGTTCCCGATTCGTAATTCAGATAAACATCTAATAGGAGTTTTGAATCTCTTAAAGTCTCTTTTGGATTACCTGTAATTTTTGAATAGGCTTCGAAAGTTTTATTAAAATCGATATCCATTAATACTCCGCCTAAATCGAATACTATATACTTAATTTTCATTTGATTATAATCTGTGATAAAAAATAAATGTATGTAAAGTTGAAAGCACTTTTACCTTGTACACTTTGATGGTTATTGAGCTTGCCGAAATACTACGCTCAGTGCGTCGCCTTGTTCCTTTTACCTTTTAATAACGTTATATTTCTGTTTTATTATCAATATTAATCTTTTGTGATTTTGTTTTAAAAATAGTATCTGGTATTTGAATCTCTGATATGTCAAAGGATTGCTCCAACGGCTCAAATGTTAAGTTAACATAATTTTTGATTTCTTCAGGTTTATTTATGACGTAAAAACCTCTCTTGTCTTTCAAATGTATTGCCAGGTACTCTTGTTCCCATTGGTTTTTCGTCGGAAGCATTATTAGTGGTTTCGAAAGTGCAACACAATCCATTATTGTTGTGTATCCTGCAAGAGAAACTACTGTTTTTGAGTGTTTTACTACGTAATAAAAATCATCGGTATTGAGATGACCATAAATATCAATATTTTTATGAACAGTAGGTTTTTCGTGATTAACGTAGCCTAATACTGCATATTTTCCGTCACATTTAGATAGTATATCAATAAATTTCTTTGCCAAATGGTTTCTGTAAGGTTGTGGTCCCGATGTAATATATACCATGTCATACTTAAACTTGGTATCAACAGCTTTATGACTTATTGACATAAAACGGCTTAGAGGTCCGCAATAAAACGATTTTATCTTTAGGTTCTTAGGATTGGAAAGCTTTCCTGCTAATACGTTGTTTGGAAAATCAGGAATAAGGGCGTAATCGAATTTGTTAATTATTCGAGTGTAAATTTTATTTATTAGCCTGCCTATCAATCCTTTAATAGGGAGGTTTATTTGATGACTTAAATAACACGAGACACTATTACGTGAACGAAAGAAAGGTCTGTTATCGCTTATGATTACATCAATAGCGTTAGCTTTTGAGATTTTTTTGGCAATAAAAAGCTCCCTTATAAAAACCAGAAATATTTTAGGTGACTGCAATATAAGCGACTGAATAGGAGTGAGTAGGGAAAAGTATTTTATATTATATCCAACAACTTCGATTATTTTAAATGAGTACCCTTCAAGTAAAAAAAACTGTTTTTTGGGTAAGGCAAATATTATCTCATAATCCCTTTTCTGTAGTTCTTCAGCAAGAGCAATCACTCTTGTTGTGTGTCCCATACCCCAATCTAAAGGTGCAAATAAAACCCTGGTAGTCAAATGTTTGTTATTTTAAGTTCCAAGTTATCTCTGTGTCCCAATTAGCGCGTATAGTAATATCTTTACTATACGTTAGAACCAATTCGGGTAATAACTTTTTATAGTAGTCTCCGGTATCCCATTTTTTGTTTCCGTTTGAATCAACAAAAAGCCTTAGAGTGTATTTTCCGGGTTTTAAATCGTTTATTGTTATTGTTTGGGTAGTTGGATAAAAGCTTTGCCACACAACATTTTTTGAGTTGTCGTAAAGCTCTATTACAGAGTTGCTTTTAATCTCTCCAACAATATTTATTGCTAAAACTCCGTATTCTGACTCGTCTGGGATTCTAAATTTTAAGTTTCTTGGGTGTGAGTACTGCTTATAAATATCTGAAATGGCTAAAGTGTCAAATATCATTTCGTAATTAGTACCTTGAACAAATTGACAATCAACAGTTAACAGACTTTTGGTTGTGTCTAATGTAGTGCTAAAGCTAACAGCCTCTTTCACAGTATCTTCGACAGTAAAGAGTTTAATTTTTTCAGAGTCAATCGAGTCTATTGGGTGATTATAGTTCAAAACAAGTTTTTTCCCTTTGTCTAAAGCATTGCCGACAATATTTGATGTAAAAGCAACAATGGTATCATTATCAAATATCTTGTTTTTTTCTACTGTAAGCGTTACAGTATCCTTTTGCATTGTCAGATTTTCTAAAGAGTCGAGGAAGCAATATTCTACGACAGCCTTTAGCGTATCAGATAGTGTTATTTCTAAATTTGGAACAACAAACAACAGAGAATCAGTGCGTTGTGAGTGGACTTGAATAAAATCGGTGTCATTAAAAGTTTTAAGAGTTGTTTCGCAGTAGGGTTCACGGTTTAGCACAATGTTAACGAGGTTTCGTCTTGGGCGTGATGAGGTTTTTATGAACTGTTTTTGATAATCGGGTTCAAACAGATTTAAACGTATTTCTTCAACTGTTGAAGCAATAATGCTTTTTTGAATTATTGTATCGGCAAATATCGTGTCGCCACTCTCTGTCGATATCTCTTTAAATACTTTTAGCGTATCGTATGTAATATCTGTATAAGTTTTAGGCTTTATGGTTTCGTCAATAAATGCAACTTTTTCGTTAGGCAATTTGTAAAGCATATCGTTTGCAATATCCGAAAGTGCAAATATCTTATACTCGCCCTCTTTGATATTATTGATTGTAAACTCCCCTGCTTTGTTTGTGATTGAGTAGTATAGTGGTTTTTCTTTAGCAACAACTGAATCGTAAATATTGCTGTATAAACCAACTTGAACATTTTCGACTGGCAAACCTGTTGCTGCATCTTTAACTATTCCTGAGATAAAAATAGTATCAATTTCGCTTCCTGTGGAAAATACATACTGAAAATTATCTTTAATGTTCCCCTCGGTATAATCGCGGATAGCATCGCGAAAATTGATATTGTACGTGGTATTTGGGCGAAGCGTGTCATTCAGTTCTACGATAACAGTTTTACCTTTCAATCTTACTTCAGGCTTTTTGTTGAGAGGTGGCGATATTGTAACTTTTTGTGAAGCGTCTCTCAGGCTTAGAAATTCATTAAAAGTTATCGATATTTTTTTTGAATCAAAGTGTAGTGAATTTGATTTAGGATTTGCCTTTTTTACTTCAGGCGCATAAGTATCTTTAGGTCCACCGGGTGGCATCATTTCTTTTGCGCAACCAGCTAGAAGTAAGGTTATTACAACAAGTAATATTTTAAAATTTCGGCGAAAAGTCATTAAGTAGAAAATAGTTTATTTGCATATCGACCCCAAAGGTAGTGAACTTAAATTAATTACGGTTCTATTCGTTAGTTATAATAGGGTCGCACTTGAAGGATTGTCTTGAATTGGTAATTTGTAAAATTTTCCAACCCTTATTGGTTCTATACAGCTGATATGCGTTTATTCCGCAATATGAAATCTTTTTACCGTCATAACAAACATATCTACACCAAGCTGTGGCTATAATCTTATTTGTTTCAATCGTACACTCTGCCTGCTCTCTGTGATATGTTTTTTCTTTTATTAAAGAATTAACAAACATATCCATTGTTTCTGCTGCCACAATATTTTTTCTACCATCATGAAAAACGGTTAGTAGTCCTAAGTTTGGATCAATTATTTTTTTCAATAAAACAGTATCTTTGGTGTTCAAACCTTTTATAAAGGTGTCGATTGTTTGTTGTATGTCGTCGTATGTCGGCTGATTTTGACCGTATAAACCAATAAACGAAACAAACGTTATAACAAAAACTGTAATTTTTTTTAACATAAGTGGGTCTATTTTATATTCTGATTTTTCCTCTCGAATTGCTTATTTCAACAGCTAAAAGACCAATTGTTTTTTGTTCAAACAGATCTTTAAGCTCTCTTCTTATTGGTGAATAGTTATTGTGAATTGGGCACTGTGCGTGCTCAAGTGTCTCATTACATGTGTTTAATCCTATCATGCAGGTATTAAAAAAATTAGGACCATCAATTATTGTCACGATATCCATTAAGGATATTTCTGAAGCGGGTTTTGCAAGCATAAAACCTCCGTTTGGTCCTTTGTTTGATATAAGCAATTTGTTCTTAGTGATTTGCTGTAAAATCTTACTCAAAAATGGTTGTGGAATATCAAGATCAGATGCAATTTGCTTAATTCCAATCATTGAGTTTTTATCTTCGTTTAACGCAAGATAAATCATAGCTCGGACTGCATATTTGCATGTGTTTGATATCATTGGCTACTTTGGATTAATTTTATCAATTCTGTTTTGGTGTCTGCCACCTTCAAAACTCGATGTTAAAAAGGCGGTAACAATTTTTTCGGCATCAGTAAGCGACAAAAATCGTCCTGAAAGTACACAAACATTAGCGTTATTATGCTGACGCGAAAGAGTTGCCATTGTTTCATTCCAACACAATGCAGCTCTTACGTTGCTGTGACGGTTTAATGCAATACTAATGCCAATACCGCTACCACAAATGGCAATACCAAAGGTTTGTTCATCAATATTTTTGGCAAGTTTATGCGCATAGTCGGGATAATCAACAGATTGTTCAGAATCGGTACCATGATCAACAACAGAATAACCCTCTTTTTGTAGAAAATTAATTACGTGTCGTTTTAGAAGATATCCCGCATGATCTGATGCTAAATGTATGGTGGTTTGCTTCATATCGCGGCAATTTTAAAATTAAAGTGCGTGATTTTGTATCGTTTTTAGATAATAGCAAATATACTCTAATTAGGTTTAATAATAAAATGATTTCTCAGGTATAAAATTATTTAGTTTAAGGTTGTATGAAACTCACATGCTTTATAGTTATACCAATTGTAATTTTAAAATAGTCCAATATTTTTAAAATTTTACAATGGTAAATACCGATGTTACAGACACATAGTCCAAAAGAACGATAGCGAAGTTTGGACTATAGTTTATGTCCAATCGGTATTATCTATTTTGTGTGCCAAGTTTAATCAATTATGTTACAATATCGTTTTATAATCACATTGCCGATACGATTATAATACAACTATTCTTACAAATCTCAAATAAATAGTTGCAATAGTTGTTATTTTTTGGTATTATTAAGCAGCTATAAAAATATTTTCAAAAAAATGTAGTAACTTTACACAAATTATAACTTTAATACTGTTGTTTAAACGATTGTAACGATAAAGATGTTAAAACAGAGATTACAGCAGAAATTATTACAGAAACTCTCTCCGCAGCAAATCCAACTTATTAAGCTGCTGGAAATCCCTACGTTACAGTTTGAACAGCGTGTAAAAAAAGAGATAGAGGAAAATCCCGCCTTAGAAGAAGCTGAAACTGAAAGCAATGATGAATTACAGTATGAAAAAAATGAGATTGATCATGACGACAGCTCCGATAGTGAGGACGATTACAGCAGCGAGGACGAATTTAGTATAGAGGATTACTTGCCCGACGATGACGATATTCCAGAATATCGTTTAAGTGCAAACAACTATTCAAAAGATGACGAACAACGTGAAATCCCGTATTCTGAAGGAATAACGTTTCATGAAAATCTTATAAATCAATTGCGATTACGTAGGAATTTGTCGCATGAACGGAGAGAATTAGCCGAGTATTTAATTGGCAATATTGATGAGGACGGATATCTACGGCGTAAATTGTCGTCCATAGTCGATGATTTAGTCTTTACGATGAATATCCGCACGACTGAAGATGAATTGTATCAAGCACTTAAGGTGGTACATGAATTAGATCCCGCGGGTGTTGGAGCGCGCAATTTGCAAGAGTGCCTTTTGCTTCAAATAGAACGATTGGACACTTCAAAACCAGAGGTTGTCATTGCTGATAAAATATTAAGAAACCATTTTAACGAATTTACCCGAAAACACTACGATAAAATAATGAGCCGTCTGTCAATTGACGAAGAGACACTTAAACGCTCAATTGATGAAATATTGCGACTAAATCCCAAACCCGGCACATCGTTTGCAGACCCTACGATACGTGACACTTCGATAATAATCCCCGACTTTATTTTAGAGACAGAAGATGGCGAATTAACAGTCTCAATGAATTCAAGGAATGTGCCCGATTTGCGAGTTAGCCGAACTTACATTGATATGTTAGAGGAGTACTCGAACAGTAAAAATAAAACCCGTTCAGATAGAGAGACGATAGCATTTGTAAAGCAAAAATTGGATTCGGCGCGTTGGTTTATCGATGCTATCAAACAACGACAAGACACTCTGTTACTTACAATGGAAGCCATTCTGGGATATCAGAGAGAATATTTCCTAACTGGAGATGAGAGAAAATTACGACCTATGATATTAAAAGATATTGCCGACATTACAGGGTTAGATATTTCAACGATATCAAGGGTTGCAAATTCAAAGTATATACAAACAGAATATGGAATCCTTTCTCTCAAATTCTTTTTCTCAGAATCAATGACAACCGATTCTGGCGAGGAGGTCTCTACACGTGAAATAAAACAGTATCTACAAGAGTGCATTGACAATGAGAACAAACGTAAACCGTTAACAGACGAAAAACTAACACAGTTATTATGTGACAAGGGTTATAATATTGCACGCCGAACGGTTGCGAAATATCGTGAGCAACTGAATATTCCGGTTGCACGTTTGCGAAAAGAGATTTAAAATTTACACTATGCTTAAAAATTTTGCTCAGGCGATTTCAGTTGTTTTTCATCCTATCTGGATGCCTATGATAGGCGCGTTTATACTTTTAAATCATTCGCAACTTATATTGTTGTTGCCCAACCAAGTACATAGAGCTATATATATTATAGTTGCGTCAAGCACAATAGGTTTTCCTCTGTTAATGCTTCCAATTTTTTTGTTCCGAAAAACCTTTAAAATGTTTCAAATGACCCAGAAACAAGAGCGTTATGTACCTCTGTTTGTAATGGCAATCTTCTACTTTTTTTCTTATTATACCTTAAGTCGTCTAAATGTGCCCGGTGTATTGACAGGATTTATTTTAGGTGTTTTTATTTCAACATCAATTGCAGCGGTGGTAAGTATTTGGTGGAAAATATCGTTACACGGAGTAGGGCTTGGAGGAATTGTCGCTCTTTTAGTATTAATTCTGCTGTTCCGTCATGGATATCCCGAAGGGCTGTTTTTTCAAGCAATGATTTATACAGGTATCGTTCTATCTGCAAGATTGTATCTTCAGCAACACTCACTATTACAGGTTGTTGCAGGGTTTTTGTGTGGATTTATAACGATATCATTAACAATGTTAATCTATTAATAATATATATCAGCCACACTTTTGTTAAATTTTAGCTCTAAACTCTTGCAATATGGCAAAGATTTAACAAAAATATAACATATAATAAACTTAATTTATTGATATTTACAAACTTATAAACCAAACAGGTTTGCTATCAACAACAAACAGATAACTAAATGAGTAATAAAAATAAAAAACTTAGAAAAGAGGCAGCAAAGCCCTCTTATTTGAATCATACTATTCTTGAATTTTTAAATAGTAATCCCACTAAAATATTTAATTACAAGCAAGTAGCCAGAGAACTTAAACTTACCGACAGCTCGCTGCGCCCAAGAATAATAGCTGCGCTCGATTATCTTGCTGAAACAGAACAGATTAAAAAGGTCGATAGAGGTCGGTATAGAGCTATACGACAGAGAAACGTAATTGAGGGAAAAATTTTCATTAGTCGTAAAGGACCTGCTATACTTACCACCGATGATGGTCAAGAGTATGAGGTCTCCTACGCAAATCTTTTTCGTGCATTTCCAAATGACCGAGTGCGCGCTTATGTTTATCCGGGCTCAAAACGGCGCAAGGCAAGCGTAGAGATTTTTGAAATCGTAAAACGCGCGCGAACCTCGTTTGTAGGGCTTGTCGAGATTAATCCGAACTTTGCATTTTTTATACCCGACTCGGGAACTTTGCCTGTCGATATCTTTATTCCAAAATCAGAGGTAACCCGAACAAAGGTTAAAGAGGGACAGAAAGTTGTTGTCGAAATTACCGAATGGGCTAAAGATCAGCACAATCCTACAGGCAAAATTGTGAAGATTTTAGGAAATATCGGCGAAAACGATACTGAGATGCACGCCATTTTGGTTGAATTTGGATTACCATACGAGTTCCCGACAAATGTTACCGAAGCTGCCAAAAAAATTAGGGCAACCATTACCAAACAAGAGATAGAGAAAAGGCGCGATTTTAGAAATATCACAACCTTTACTATCGACCCCGCTGATGCCAAAGATTTCGACGATGCGATCTCGGTACGCGATCTCGGCAACGATGTTTGGGAAATTGGCGTACATATTGCTGATGTATCACATTATATTTCATCCGGTGATATTATTGATAAAGAGGCTTTTGTGCGCGGAACGAGTGTCTATTTAGTTGACAGAACCGTGCCAATGCTTCCCGAGAAACTGTCTAACAACGTTTGCTCGCTTCAACCAAATACCGACAAATTAACCTACTCTGTAGTTTTTAATATCGATAAGAACGGAACTGTGTTAGAGCACTGGATAGGTCGCACCATAATTAAATCGCAACGTCGATTTACATACGAAGAGGTGCAAGAGCGAATTGAAACAGCCCAAGGTGATTTGGCAAACGAATTAATTGTGTGTCATAATATTGCACAAAAACTACGCAAAAAGCGATTCGAAAAAGGTGCAATTAATTTCGAGCGTTCAGAAGTTAATTTTATTTTAGACGAAAAGGGCAGACCCGTTGACGTATATTTAAAAGAGAATAAAGAGTCAAATCAGCTTATTGAGGAACTGATGTTGTTGGCTAACAGGACAGTAGCAACCTATATAAACACGGAAATAGCTGTCAGAGGCAAAGCCAAAACATTTGTTTACAGGATTCACGATAAGCCAAATCAGGAAAAATTAGAGCGTTTTGCGAAATTTGTAAAGCGTTTTGGACAAGAGATAAACACTGAGAACAACAGAACAATCTCAAAATCATTAAACAACCTCATTACGAATAGCAACGGTAAGGCGTGGCAAAATGTGGTTGAAACGTTGGCTATCAGGTCAATGGCGCGTGCCGAATACTCGACTAAAAACATTGGGCACTACGGACTTGCTTTTGAATACTATTCACACTTTACAAGCCCAATCCGCCGATACCCTGACTTAATGGTACATAGGCTGTTAACACGATACATGGAAGGAAAAAGGTCAGCGGTTCTTGCCGACACAGAATCTGACTGTAAGCATTGCAACGAACGCGAGGTGCTGGCAACATCAGCCGAACGGGCGAGCATAAAATATAAGCAGGTTGAATATCTTGCCGACAAATTGGAGCAGGAGTTCGATGGTGTAATATCAGGAGTAACAAATTGGGGCTTTTATGTTGAATTAGAGGGGAACTCGTGCGAGGGAATGATTCCGTTACAAACACTCGAAGACGACTATTACATATTTAACGAAGATGAATATTGCTTGATTGGTGAACACAACAGACGTATATACCGTTTGGGCGACAAGGTTAGAATACGTGTAGTAAAAGCCAACTTGATGAAAAAGCAACTTGATTTTGAGCTCGTAAAAAGCTACGTCGAGCACAAAGATGCTAATTTTGAAAGCTTAACAGCAATCTTAAAAGATAAAAAGAGCGAATCTTCGGGCAAAAAGCCGAAAAAGACTTCATATTACAAAAAGTCGAAGAGTAAAACTTTTGGCAAGAAGGCGAAAAAAAGATAACCTTTTTCAAAAAAATTAGCACTTATCGTTTTTAATTCTATTTTTATGCAATTGTGCGGAAAATTAGAATTAAAACGAATGTAAGTTTTGCATATTTAAGTTAAATGTTAACGGTAATTATTAAACGAAATCTTGCATTATTTTTAATTTAAACTATATTTTAATAACTTGAAGAATGAAAACATTTTTATTAATATCTATTGCTTGTTTTATATTTTTTTCCTGTGAAAAAATTACTGATACATCTAACGATAATCCGAATAATCAAGTTAATGGAAAATGGATATGGCAACATCCACTACCACAGGGAAATACTCTTACATCAGTGTGGTTTGTCGATGAATCTATAGGATATGCAGTGGGAGGTAATGGTACAATTATAAAAACTATCAATGGTGGTGACAGTTGGAATTTACAAAAAAGTGGAACTAACATTGGTTTAAATTCAGTGTTTTTTATAGATAAAGAGACTGGCTATGCTACAGGTGGGTCTATGTTTCCAATAATTTTAAAAACGACTAATGGCGGAACTTCGTGGTCTATAATTTATACTGCCGATCAAAGATCAGAATTCAATTCGGTTTATTTTAGAACTGTAGATACAGGTTTTGTTGTTGGATATGGAAGCCTTAAAACAACTGATGGAGGTAAAACATGGTCGGAATTAAGTGATATTTCAAATCGTACTAATTTAAAATCTATTTATTTCTCAAGTTCACATACCGGCTATGCTGTAGGAACATCTGGGGCAAAAATTAAAACAATCGATGGAGGACAGACATGGTTCACATTACCTTGGAATAGTAATAGTTGGTATAATTCAGTTTATTTTATTAATGATAATACAGGTTTTGTTGTTGGTAATGGCTGGATATATAAAACTACAGATGGTGGCATGACGTGGTCTGGTTATAAAAGCGGAGTGTTGTCTTTATTTTCAATCATGTTTTCTGATAATAGTACTGGTTACGTAACGGGTTGTGATGGAACACTTTTAAAAACTTCGGATTGTGGAGTGACATGGTCAAAACAATTATTTGAAACAACAAATATCAATAGTGTTAATTTTGCTATTCCTGAAGTTGGAGCTGCTGTTGGTGCAGGAGGTGTCATCATTAGAACAAATGATGGTGGTAATAATTGGTCTAAAAACTTTTTAACTAACGAACATCTGATTTCAATTATTTGTTTTGATGCAAACAATGCAATTGCTATAGGACATCGTGGAGCAACTCTGAGTACAAATGATCAAGGAAAAACCTGGGTTAAGATGGTAAACAATATCTCCAATTTATCATTACCAAATATATGTAGACTAAGTTCAATCTCTTTTGTTAATAGGGATAATATTTATGCGCTTGACAAGAATAATGGCGTATTATTAAAAACAAATGATGGAGGAGGTAATTGGATAGTTAAATCAAAAGATTTGATAAACATGAAATCCATATTTTTCAAAGATATTAACAATGGATATGTTGTTGGTGATAATGGAAAAATATTAAAAAGTTCTGACGGCGGAACTTCTTGGATTCCATTAACTAGTAATACTACAATAGATTTAAATTCTATATACTTTATCGATGAAAATATCGGCTATGTTGCTGGAGGCAGTAATTGTTTAATTTTAAAAACAATAGATGGAGGTTGCACTTGGCAAGTAAAACATAGCGAAACGCAAGGGCCATATGCAGGTCAAAATCTTAATTCAATAGATTTTTCAGATGAAAATAATGGATGCATAGTCGGTGCAAATGGCGTATTTTTTACAACTACTGATGGTGGAAATAATTGGTCTCGGCGCCAAATAAATTCAGTAAGTGAACTAAAATATATTTATTTTACAAGTCCTACTGAAGGCTACGCAGTTGGTGCTCGTGGAACAATTTTAAAAACATGTGATGGTTGCTCAACATGGTCAATTGAATCAAGTGGAACGACCAATGAATTGTTATCAGTTTGTTTTACAAAAGATGGGAACGGATATATTGTGGGTGTTTATGGAACAATTTTAAATTTAAAAAAATAAAAAACAGCCACTAACAACGGATCATAAAACATGCCGGATTTAAAGGAAGTTCGAGTGTCTCATCCTGCAATGAGCTTCATTAAAGGTGATACATTCGCAACTCTGAGCTCCCTGCACGCTTCATATCTGAAACCGTTTTTAAGGAATCTGCGTAAATCCGTTACATCTGTGTCCTTTATGTTCTAAATGTTTGTGTCAACATAATACTCTTTGACAAAAGTCTCAAAAATACTAATCAAACAATTTATTCTCAAAACCTTTTTATTGACTGAAAAACAACCTGTATATTTGTAAGTTTATTTTTGTAATACCGATTGGACAGCTACTATAGTCCAAATTTGGCTATCGTTCGCTTGGACTATGTGTCTGTAATATCGGCATTTACCCCTTAACTCCGTCCGTACGGAGTCTGGGGTAAACATTTGTAAAATTTAAAAAAGATTGTACTATTTTTAAATTACAATTGGTATAATATGCAGATAATAAAAAGTAAAGCAGAGATGACCTCGTTTGTTGAGAATCAAAAACGAGAAAACCGAACTATCGGTTTCGTTCCTACCATGGGAGCACTGCACGAAGGGCATTTGGCGTTAGTTCGAGAATCGATAAAAAGCAATTCGCGCACTGTTGTTAGCATTTTTGTTAATCCCACTCAATTCAACAATAAGGAGGATTTAAGATTGTATCCACGCGACGAACAGGCTGATTTTGAAAAACTTAGAGCCGAGAAATGTGATGCTGTATTCTTTCCCACTGTTGAAGAGATGTACCCCGAACCAGACGAAAGAATATTTGACCTCGGTTCACTTGCAACAGTTATGGAAGGGGAGTTTAGACCCGGACACTTCAGCGGAGTTGTTCAAATTGTTACAAAATTGTTTGACACAGTTAAACCCAACAGAGCCTATTTTGGGAAAAAAGATTTTCAACAATTGACTATAATTCAGCACATTACAAAACAATTAAATTATAATATTGATATCGTTCCCGTACCAACGGTGCGCGAGAAAGATGGATTGGCAAAGAGTTCAAGAAACAAATTGTTAACAGCGGAGCAACGGAAAATTGCACCAAAAATTTTTGAAATAATGTCGATAGCTGTATTAGAGAAAGAGAAATACTCTGTACAGGAACTAAAAAACAGGGTTGTTTCTAAAATCGATGCCATCGACGGATTGCGAACAGAATATTTTGATATAGTTAATTCTCAAACACTTATGTCCATAAATTCGTGGAATGAAAAGTGCGAAAAAGTGGGGTGCATTGCTGTTTATTGTGGTAAAGTTAGGTTAATTGACAACATATTGTTTTAAAAAGTTATACCTTTGCATCGAAAATAAATATAGTTATGTTTATTGAGGTAATAAAATCAAAAATCCATCAAGTTACGATTACTGAAGCAAACTTAAAATACGTTGGCAGTATAACTATCGATGAGGATTTGATGGATGCTGCCAATATTATCGAAAACGAAAAGGTTCAGATAGTAAACATCAATAACGGCGAGCGGTTGGACACATATGTAATAAAAGGAGAGCGTAAATCAGGCGTTGTCTGTCTGAACGGACCAGCTGCACGTAAAGCACAAGTTGGCGATATGGTTATTATAATATCCTATGCAACAATGGATTTTGAAGAGGCTAAAAATTTTAAACCAACATTTATTTTCCCCGACTCCAATACAAATCTATTAGTAAAATAAGCTACATTGAAGAAAAAAATTGTCAATGCATTTAAATTTCTGCTATTTATAGGTATTGGTATTTTTCTATTATGGAAACTTTACAAAGACCAATCGATTGACGATCTTGTTGAAGCCTCAAAAAACCTGAATTATTATTGGTTAATTTTGGCCGCCATCATAAGCGTTGGTAGCCACTTGGTACGTGCCATACGTTGGGAGCTTACTCTTACATCAATAGAAATGAAAGCACGTCGCAGTAATTTGTTTCACGCTGTAATGGTGGGGTATCTCGCCAATTTGGCAATACCGCGGTTGGGCGAGGTTGTCCGTGCGGCAGTTCTAAGAAAATATGAAAAGATTTCGTTTACTGGAAGTTTCGGAACCATAATATCCGAACGTATTGTAGATGTGATAATTATGTTAAGCATTACTGTCGTTGTGCTTTTTTATAACGACAACTTTTTTTCGAAACTTTTGGAAGACAATCCTGCTCTTGCAGACAACCTTCAAAACTTGTTTTCGATTAAAAACCTTATAATCGTTATTGCTTTGTGTATTATTTCCGTTATAGGATATCTAATATTGTTAAAGTACAGCAAAAGAGCGCAAAACTTCGCAAAAAAGGTTTTTGATAAGATCACAACATTAAAAAACGGACTTCTTTCAATTTTTAAACTCAAACATCCCGCACTTTTTATCTTCTATTCGCTGTTGATTTGGTTTTTGTATTTTGCTTCTATGTGCTTAACATTCAAAGCCTTTCCATTTACCGGCAATGTTCAGTTTACAGTAAATCAAATGCTTGTTGTGTTCCTGATTGGTAGTTATGGAATGCTCGCACCTGTTCAGGGCGGTATTGGAGCCTATCATTTCATGATTATAGCTGCACTTACAGTCTATGGCATTGGAGGTACCGATGCGAGAATGTTTGCACTTATTGCCCATGCAGTAAGCATGGTGGTTGTAATAATTGTTGGATTTACTAGCCTTGTTTTGCTTCCAATTTCTAACAGAAAAGGGAAAGCAATTAGCAATTAATTCACTGAATGTCACGGTGTTGTAGAGACGTCACACTGTGGCGTCTCTACTTCTAACATCACTTCGACTACGTTCAGTGCATCGCAACTTTCTAATTTCTAATTTTTTTAAATATCTTTACCCATATTTAAAAATCCCGATTTATGAACAATCTAGACTTTATAATCAGCAAAATTCACACAGTTGAATCGATACAAAGAGTGCTTGCATACTGGCGGTTTAAAAACCATAAAGTAGTTTTTAGCAACGGCTGTTTTGATATTTTACATCGTGGTCATATTGAATATTTAGCTCAGGCGGCTGATTTTGGCGACCATTTAGTTATTGGATTAAACACAGATGCCTCGGTGCGCCGTCTCAAAGGACCAGAAAGACCTCTGCAAGATGAGGTTGCCCGCTCATTGGTTTTAGCCTCACTCAGTTTTGTTGATGCAGTAATTCTGTTCGATGAGGATACACCATACAATCTTATTAAGGCAGTGCAACCTGATTTTTTGGTTAAAGGCAACGACTACAAACCCGAAGATATTGTAGGTTACGATATTGTTAAAGCTAAAGGGGGCGAGGTTGTTACAATCAAGCTTGTAGAGGGTTATTCGACAACATCGGTTATAGAGCGAATGAAAAATAACACTTGAAGGCTTTGAATATGATAAGTTTCATTATTAAATTTTTCGTAGTTGTAGTTTGCACAATATGAAAGAATATTTTAAGCTACAATACCTAATGACAATGCGGAGATTATCCGACAGCTCTCGTCCTATAGTCGGGTATTTACTTGCACTGCTTATTTTATTCGTGTTTATTGGAGTTTCAATTTTGTTACTTTCAAGCAAATATGTTTATGCGCCATACGTTTATGCTTTTGCTTCGTTGTTTTTCGTTTCAAAGTTGAACGATATACGGCGAAACGATTTCCTGAAATTTTGCTTTACAAAAGCGCAATACCGAACGGTGCGAATTTTGGAAAATCTGATTGTCGCTCTGCCTTTTATTTTATTTCTGCTATGCAAGCACCATTTTTACTTAACGCTTATTCTCACAGCAGTGACTATTTCAATGGCATTGTTAAATTTCAAAACAACGTACAACGTCACAATTCCGACACCTTTCTATAAAAAACCATTCGAGTTTACCGTAGGTTTTAGAAACACATTTTTTATGTTTCTTATTTCATACGGACTCACAATTGTTGCTATAAATGTCAACAACTTTAATCTTGGTATTTTTGCATTAGGATTAATCTTTTTTACAATTTTAGGATACTACCTAAAGCCTGAAAACGAGTATTTTATATGGATTTACAACTGCACACCTGCAAAGTTTTTGTTTAAGAAAATAAAAACCGCCGTTCTATTTTCGTTTTGTTTAAGTATGCCAGTGCTAATTCTGCTAAGCATTGCATATTTTGAGCATATTGGCATTTTACTTGCCCTCACTTTGTTAGGATTTGTGTATCTAACAACATTTATATTGGCAAAATACTCTGCATATCCCGAAGAGATAGGTATAATGCAAGGAATAATATTAGCATTTGGTCTGTTTCCGCCTATGCTTATTGTGATAATTCCGCTGTTTGCAGGCAAATCGGTAAATCAACTTAAAGAAATTTTGAAATGATAAGCATACAAAATCTGTCCAAAAATTTCGGGTCGAAACAAGTTTTGAAAAATATTGATATTCAATTCAGTAAAGGCGAGGTTTACGG
>DAOSIN010000004.1:0-17335 GCA_035366675.1 Salinivirgaceae bacterium
ATTCAAATTAAACGCTTTAAATTTTATTTTAACTAATATTGCAAAACTGAAAATAATATAAACATGCTCGATAAGAAAGAGATTACAATATGTTTGGGAGGTTCTTGTTTTATCCGCGGAAATAAAAGGGTATTGCAAGTAATTAACAACTTTATAAAAGAACATAATCTTGCACAATATGTACAACTCAAAGGAGATCATTGTTTTGGACATTGTGTAAACGGTCCTGTTTTGAAAATCGACAATAATATCTACGAAAACGTTGATTCAATGAATGTTATAGATATTTTAAATGATGTTTTTGACGGATATTATTAGGTTTGCGAAATTTGAGTGTGTAGCTTGATAAACATCTACGACATAAATTTGTTATGTTTGGCAAAAGGCTCAATAATTAAGAAATAAGCGCAACCAACATTATAAACTCTCAAATTAACTAATATGCAAGTAATAAAAATAAACCCCGATAAATGTAAGCTGTGCTATGCATGTGTAAGAGTATGTCCTGCAAATGCTATCAAAACAAAGGAAGAAAATTGTGAGATTGTTCCCGAACGCTGCATTGGTTGCGGTAGCTGTTTGCGTATTTGTCCATATGATGCCATTAAAGACTTAGACTCTAAAAAAGAGGTTAGAGCACTAATTCGTTCTGGAGAAAATGTTGTGGCGATATGTGCTCCAAGTATTTCCGGAGAGTTCGATGATATTACAGACTATACCAACTTTGTGGGAATGATAAAAGCTCTTGGGTTCAAGTATGTGTGCGAGGTATCTTTCGGAGCCGACCTTGTTGCATTAAAGTATCGTGAGCTTTTCGAAAATTTTAAGGGAAAATATTTTATTACAGCCAATTGTCCCGCAATGGTTGGTTATATTGAGAGATATCATCCCTCGTTGATTGACAATATGGCACCACTTGTGTCGCCAATGATTGCTACCGCACAAGTAGTTAGAGAAAAATATGGTCAGGATATTAAAGTGGTTTATATAGGACCATGTACTGCAGCCAAAGGGGAGGCACACTATATATCAGACAACAAACGTGTTGATATTGTTCTTACATTTAAAGAGTTGCGTGAGATGTTTGCCGAAGCAGGAATAACAGAAAATAATGTTGAGTTTTCTGATTTTGATCCACCAATTGGTGGTAGAGGCAGTCTATTTCCTATTAGTCGAGGAATGTTTCAAAGCGTTGATATAAACGAGGATTTACTAAGCGGACAACTAATTTGCACTGATGGTAAAACCAATGTTTTAAGAGCATTAAAAGAGTTTGAACATTTTAGTCAACTAAAACAGCATTTGGATCTGTTTTACTGTGACGGAAATTGCATAATGGGTCCGGGTACTAGTAAAGGAGGGAAAAAGTTTGTAAGACGCTCGTTAGTAATAGAATACGTCAAAAAACGATTGAGCAGATACAATAAAGAACAGTGGGAAAAAGATCTTAAAAAATACCTAAACTTAGATTTTACGAGAACGTATCAAAACCGAGATATGCGACTCCCAGAACCAACCGAAGAGGAGATAAAGAAAGTCTTGAGCCAACTTGGTCGCGATAATTCAGAGAACAAATCGGGCTGTGGTACATGTGGGTATGAATCATGTCGAGATTTAGCTGTTGCCGTAAGCAACGGACTTGCTCGTATAGACATGTGTCCCACATATATTATTCAAAGTAACATTAGATATAAAAAACGTCTTAGATCAGCCAACGAAAAACTCAGTAATACTCAAAAAGCTCTTATAGAGAGCAGGAAATCGACCAAACAGGAACAGGAGGCGTTACAAGAAGCTTCAAAAATTACTTTGGGATTACTCAATGAACTTCCGACAGGTGTTGTAGTCGTCGATGAAAAAGTTAAAATTTTGCTTTCAAACAAAAGTTTCATAACCCTTCTTGGCTCTGATGCCGTAGAAGTAGCTGAAGTTATCCCTGGATTAGTAGGTGCAGATCTTAAAACTTTGGTTGCACCATATGTTTATAACTATTTCAGTTTCGTATTAGAAACAGATGAAAGTGTGGAAAATAAGGATATTCATTTGGGAGAAAACTTTCTAAACCTGTCAATTTTTCCAATTAAACCAAACAAAATTGTTGGTGCAATAGTCCGCGACATGCATGTCCCAGAAGTTCATAAAGAGGAAGTTATCAGTAGAGTCAATGAAGTTATTGACAAAAATATGAAACTAATTCAACAAATAGCATTTCTTTTAGGTGAAGGAGCCTCAGAGACGGAGCATATGCTCAATTCAATCATAGAGTCATATAAAGATATAAAATCCGATAGTAATTCGCATTAAAAAGCAGGGTGTGTTATTAAACGAACATTTCAATTCAAATTAATACGCAACGGAATGGTTATAAGGAGAGTTAGTTCCATACGACCATAGATGAAAAAATATAATCATATGAATGGATCATTCTATGTAGAAGTAAATTGCCAGCAAGACAACTACGAGAACGAACGTATTTGTGGAGATGTGTTCGTAACCAAACGAGTTAAAGAGGAAGGACGCATTATTGCTGTACTTAGTGATGGTATGGGACACGGGGTTAAAGCCAATATTCTGGCTACATTAACTTCAACTTTAGCTGCTAATTTCACGGCTGAACACAAAGATTTTAAAACAACAGCTGAAATTATAATGAATACCTTGCCAGTATGTAGCGTCAAAAAAATTAGTTATTCTACATTTACAATTGTTGATATAAATATTAATACCGGTGAAGTTGCGATATTGGAGTACGACAATCCAGAATGTTTCGTAATTAGAGGCAAAGTACCTCTAAAGCTTACATGGGAAAAAATAATATTAGATAGTGAAAACAACAAAGGAAAAGAGTTACGCTCGACAAAGTTTACAGTTCAAAAAGAAGATAGAATTCTATTTTGGTCTGATGGTATATCACAATCGGGTTTAGGTACTCGTAAATATCCATTTGGTTGGGGAATTGATGAGGCTAAAGTTTTTGCGTTGTCAATTGTAGAACAAACACCATTTATTTCAGCACGTAAATTAGCACGTAGAATAGTCAATATGGCTGTTATGAATGACAGTTATCATCCCAAAGACGACATAAGTTGTGCAGCAATTTATTTTAGAGAGCCTCGCAAACTGCTTATTTGCTCTGGTCCGCCGTATGAAAAAGAGCGCGATGTTGAATTGGGCGAGATTGTACGTCAATTTGAAGGAAAGAAAATTTTGTGTGGAGCTACTACGGCTGATATCATTTCACGAGAGTTGGGAGAAACAATAGTTGATAACTTTGAATTTGAAGATCCTGATTTGCCCCCAACCAGCAATATGAAAGGGATTGATTTAATAACAGAAGGTATTTTAACTCTAAGTAAAGTATCTAACATTCTATTTAATTTTGATAACAATACCAATTTAGGCAGAGGTCCGGCCGATCAGATTGTTCAATTACTTTTAAAAAGTGATAAAATAAAAATGGTTATAGGAACACGTATAAACATCGCGCACCAAGATCCAAACTTGCCTGTTGAGTTAGAAATTAGGCGTACCGTTATGAAAAGGATAGCAAGACTTTTAGAAGAAAAGTTTTTAAAAGAGGTAACGGTTATATACCTGTAATTTATTAAGATACAATGTTAAAAAAACATCTTACACATTAATTTTTTGTCAATTAAAACCATTTTTCTAAATTTGTAGGATACAAATTAAAACCAAAAGCAATGTCTAAAATATTATCGTTTAGTTTTCTAGCAGTTTTTTTTATAAATATTTTTACTCCCGGTTATGCTCAAAAAGGCAATTATGAGTTAGTTGCAGAGTTTCCACCACCTCACATTGATTTTTCAAGAAATAAACACGATAAAAGATATCAACTAAATGATTTAAAACTCAGTGAAAGTGGGAAAATATTGCTTGCTGAATACGGAAATAGAAACTCGTTAATAGCAATATATAATCTTGATTCAATGCAGTGTGTAGGAGCCTATTGGATTGATAATATTGTGGAGTTAGGAGAGTGCTATCTTACAGATAATGACACCAAACTATATGTTCGCGTTAATAGATACTCTTCTGATTACAAAATAATACTTGTTGGACAAAGACATATCCGCGACATAACTTGCGACAAAACACCCAAAGGATGTAATATTGCTAAACCTACTCAAGAAACTGTTCAGTTTTATAGTCCCGACCACAAATACTACTTTGCTCGGAATGCCAATAACAAACGCACGTTACATATATACAAAAAGGTTGGAGATTAAACATATACGACCTCTACATTTCCTAGTACAACTCTACCTGTAATTACTAAAATTTTTTCTTCGCTGTTTGGATTGCTCTCTTTATTTTTAATTAAGATACCACCGAGTACATTGGACAGGTCGTTTTTTATTGTCCAATCAATTGGCACAAACAGTTTGACACTACCTAAAATGGATGAAATATCCAATGTGGTAACAGAATCATCAAGTTTAATGCCTTTAAAGTCAACATTCGTACTGGCGAGAATAGACGAAATTTTTCCACCTTTAAAAATCTGACTTTGATGAGTATAATTTTTACTACTTAAAATAATGAATTCGTCAATGTAGTCACTAAAAGCTATAGTTTTATCACCTTTTTTGTTTCTTACTTTACACTGTTGCAATAATATTGCAAAACCTATAAAAATTATTATTATGGGCCAAAATTGTCTAAGCTTAACTTCAATGTCAATAATTCTGGGGACAAGGAAAAAACAACCCGTAAAAATTATGATTGAGGCTGCGGTATAGTTCTTTCCTGATAAACTTACCAATCCTATGGCGATCAAAAGCATAGGCCAGCTTAGAAAGATATCATCAACTTTTGGGGGCAACAGATCAAAATTACGAACAAGTAATAGTAATCCAAAAATTATGAAAAGAAGGCCCGTTACAATTCTTTTTGCATTAGATGAATTTGTTTTCATATGATTATAATTTTTTTAGTTTATGGTCTATATAAAATTAGAAATTAGAAATTAAAAGTTTATAAAGTTCCTTTCTATTTTCACCTTGTTCTTTTCACACTTTGGCTTCGGTCACTTTGACAAGCTCAGTGACCAAGTGCATCGCCTTGTACCTTTGCAGAAAGTTGGCATGTTCGTTTCATATATCAGTGTTTTTTTGCTTAAGTATATTTGTGGCTCACATGCCAATTACCTTATTCAAAGGTATAAAACAGTGCCACCAAAAAATTGTTATTTTTTTAAATTTGAAAGGTCAAAGTTATAAAAACTCTTGAGTTTACAAATAATTATTCCAAAATGGTTTACAAATTTCAATACCATTTTTCAGACGTGTTCATATCTTGTGTTTCTTAATATTTAATCTTTATTTTTTTGGATCATTATTAAATCAAATAATGGCCTGAAAACAGAATTTTTTGCGCTAATACAAAATAAACCATTAAATTTGTAGTGTTACCTTATGTTTTAATTTTTTTATTAATGCAACAAAGTAGTATTAATCATCACAATACAGAACGCGATATTTGGAAAGGCAATTTTATATCACGATTTTTCGCGTGGTGTAGTGGCGCAAGGCTCTATTTGTTAAAACACTGCCCGACAGAAATTAATGTTTATTTAGGAATAGGAATAGTAGTTTTTTTTACGGGAGTTTTAGCAGCAATATCAGGAGGTTATGCTGTATGGATGATATTTGAAACAACTTGGGCTGCGGTTGTATTCGGAGCATTTTGGGGATTGCTAATATTCTTTCTCGATTGGTATTTGGTGGCTTCGTTGCGTAAAGAAAAAATGTTGTGGAAGGAGCTTGTTATGGCTTCTCCACGATTGATATTATCGGTATTTATAGCTATTGTCGTTTCAAAGCCAATTGAAATGCGGCTATTTGAAAAAGAGATTGAGGCTAGAATGGCTCTCGCACAACTCGAACAGCGTCAAGAAGCTGATAGTGTGCTTAATACTCAATTTTCGGAAATTGAAAAGTTAGTCAATGCAAATAACTCTCTGCAGAGTAAAATAGATGAACTTAGCCAAAGACGTGATCAACTGTTTTCAATGTATATAGCTGAGGCAGAAGGCACTGGAGGTACGGGTATAGTCGGCAAAGGGTCTGTATTTAGAGAAAAAAAGGCAGAGTATGAAAAAGCCGAAACAGAACTTCAGGATGCCAGACTGCGTTTTTTTCCACAAATTGAACAAAACAATGAGCGAATAAAATTTTTACAGAGAGAGAGGGACCAACTATTAACCACTAATCAAATAATTATTACACGCACTAAAGGTTTTCTGTCGAGGTTCCGTAGCATGAGCTTATTACAAGCAGAAGATCAAAAAGTAGCTGTTGTGTCCGCTTTTATCCTGTTATTATTCATACTGATTGAAATATCTCCGATTTTTGTAAAGCTCATATCAAACCGTGGTCCGTATGATGATTTGCTTGCACTTGAGCAGCTTAGAACAAGTGCCGAGGCAAAAAAATCATACACCAGCATTAGAAACCATTTGCTTAGAGAGTTAGATTTAGAACATGAAATGGTGCAGGCTGAAATGTCTATTCATCAAGCTGCAAGTAAGGAATCTGTTGAAATGTTAGCTGATGCGCAAAGGGAAATTAATGCTGTAAGGATACAGAAATGGAAAGAGCACCAGTTAGGTTTAAACCATAACACAACCACAGGTGATAGACCTGTTCTTATAGATTTTCTGCGTAAAGCAAGTGTCGAAGAGCATGAAGACTCTTTAGATAATTCTAAATTGGAAGAGAAGTCTGAAGAGAGGAAGCCAGAAGGCGAAAATGGATAACAATTAGTAGTATGCGATTGACAAATGAGTTAAATGATAAAAGTTTTTAAAGTTTAAAGCTATTTATAATTCCTTTTACTTTGATATTAAATTTCCCTGATTGTTAAACCTATACTTCAACAAACTTCAAATTAAAATTGATCATTTCAGCCAATTCCTTACCAACATCTAACATATCCTCATCACCTTTTTCATAAAGCCATTCTAAAGAGACATTTAATCCACTTTTATGTATCGTGTTTAGTAACAGCATTATGTCAAGAATATATTTTGCAGAAGCGGAGTTAAAATATGACAGTTTAATTTTAAACACAGCTGCGTTCTCTTTAAACCTTTCTATGTAATTAGCGGAATTGGCGTTAAGATTCGCTAACCAATCAGTTATAGGTAAGTAAAAACTTCTAACATCTTCTGGTCTTGAGCAACCAGTAATTTCGAATCGGTTACTATTAATGTCAAATACTACTCGCGGAGTAGATACGGTTTCTTCTATTACAATGGATTTCATTTTGTTTCTATTTTTTCAAGATCACTACAAAAATAATAAAAATATATGTTTTATGTATTAAGATTTTAGTGATAAGAGAAAAAAATACCTGATTTAGTTTTTATTTTTCAATAATTACAAAATATTAAAAGTAACGTAAACGCAGAAATAGTATAAAATATTATTTATTGCCCCTGTTCGACAACAAATTTTATCACTGCAATTTCTTCAGATAATAAATAGCCCTAACCCCGCACCACGTACCAGGCAACTTCTACTATTTTTGTCATGTCCTAAGTAAATTATTATAAAATTTTACAATAGCAAATGTCGATGTATCATATACATAGCCCCAAAAAGCATTAGCGAAGTTTGGACTATAGTATGTGTACAATCGCCATTACGCTAAAAGCTATTGAACTTTAAAAATTAATATCAATTTTTAGAAGTATTAAAAGAATCGTGTAATTGTTTTAAAAGTCAGCCAAACACAAGACTTAGTTTTTTATTTTGTAATAAATAGTTTTGTCTATTTGATTTTAATGTGATATTTTTGTAACAACTAATTTTAATAAGTTTAACAATACAAAAAAATCAAATCTATGAAAAGAACACAGCATTTATTAGCTTTGATAGTTGCTTCAATAGTTATTTTTAGCAGCTGTTCAAAAGAAGTTGAGACATCAGCTTTAACTTTAGACCAAACCAAAAATGCAACTCTAATCGTTCATTTTTATGCAGAATTGGACAAAACTATTAATGGCTTAGAAAAAGCACCAGATGGTACAAAAGCAATTATTCGAATTGACAACAAAGAATTTAATCCTAACGCAGATGGATTTTGGTCACAACTTGTTACCATTAAAGATGGTAAAATAGAACAGATAATTCCTGTTACTGATCAAGGAATTACAGTTGAAATTTTCCCAGTTGAATTTACTTACGAACAAGTTCAACCTTATGGAAGCGTTTCTGAAAAAATCAACAAAACTTACAGATTTTCAGGCAATGCCGCTGAAAATGGTGTTAAACCCAACGAAGTCAGAACTCACGAAATCAATTATGATCTTATAACTGCTTTCGATGATTTTGTAGAGACAGTCGCTCAAAAATTTGAATTAAAAGCGGAACTTGACGCAACAAACTCAGATCTTGAGTATATTCCAAATGGTTCTAGTGTTACATTTTTCACTGACAATTGGTCAAAAACTGTAACAGTTGGTTCTGCCGGACGTGTTGATATTAGCGTACCTGTTGGAGAAGCAATTAGTGCTATATATTACGGCGATAAAACTTACAAAGACAGTAACGGTAATACAGTTGTTAAAAAGCACAAATATGAAGCTCCCATCGGAACTTTTAACATATCACTGCCAATGGTTCAGGTAGTCAATTTAGGTAATGGTATTTTATGGCAATAATTTGTCAAATAATAATTTAACGACTTATAAATATGAGAATATTAGCTTTAGTATTTACAATAGCTTTTGGCGCTGCATCTTTATTTGCACAAGATAACGAAGCCAAAGAAGAGAAGATATATACACCGGAATCAGGAGATATTAGTATCGGTATTGACGGAACTCCTGTTTTCAATTATATTGGAAACATGTTTAACGGAAATATGGGCAACGCTTTTAATCCCGGAGACACCAAGTTTTATTTCAGGTATTTTTTAACGGACAACTCTGCTGCACGTATTGTTTTAGGGATCAATAATGGAACGCTTATCGACCACTTTTATATTGACGATGATGCTGCATTGCTCTTAGACCCTAACAGTAATGCACAATTGGAAGATGTTATGAAAGTGAAAACCAGAGACATGGAAATTCGTTTAGGTTATCAACAATTCCGAGGATATAAACGACTGTTAGGTTTTTATGGTGCAGATATTGGATATAGATACCAAAAAATACACAGAAGCTTTCAGTATGGAAACGAGATGAATGAGTTAAATCCTGCTCCAACAACACAGTGGGGGAATCAAGCTGTTCGCCCATTAGAAATTAATAATGGAGCTATAAATACTATTTTTGCGGGAGTATTTACAGGTGCAGAATACTATCTGCTTCCAAAAATTTGTGTTGGTATGGAATTGGGTCTTACTTATGGTGTTGACTTTGAAAAACAGTCATGGACTAAACAAGAAAGAATGGTTTTAACTCAACATGTTGAGGAAGAGGTTGCTACCGATCCGGGTTCACGTTGGAGAAATACAAATACACAGTTCCCATACACTTATGGAAACTTTTATTTTGCAGTACATTTCTAAACTTTCAATAAAAAAATAGCGGCAATTGCCGCTATTTTTTATCTAACTTTATCTTCTCTAGCTGTGCACTACAATTGGAGGTTATTGTACAACTCCTTAATTTCTTTCCAATTAAATACCCTAACAATATTTTTGTTTATATAGTCGTCTCGGTTCCAAGGTCTATCCATTAAAGCAACTTTAACATTCGGGCATTCGGCCAAATAGTTTGCTGTTGATAAGGAATCTTCAATTGCAAAATCTATTTTTAAAGAACGCAAATACTCTAAGGGTTTAGCTATAGTTTTATCTATATCAGTACGATTATATTTGTCAACAATTATAAAATAATCGTATGGTACTTTGTAATTTGCCAACCATTCTATTGTAGAATCGTATGCAGTGGTTAATCGCCCTGTAACAATGCCTATTTTGTTGCCTTTTTTTGCCCATTCGTGCATTGTTTCAATAGCTCCTTCGACAGGTTTAAACTTCATAAGCTCTTCGTGCGAATGTATAATATCAAAAAATAGTTTGTATTGCTCTTCTGTTAAACCAAACGACTTTTTTAAGTCAAATGATTTAATATCCTCAAAGCATTTGTCGATACCAAATTCTCTTTTAATAATCTCAATGTACGATGATGTGCTCTCTGATATAACATCATCACAATCAACATAAATCATATCTAAAATTATTTAGGTTTGCGAATATACATACATTAATTGATTGATTAATTAATACGCAAGGACAAACTCTGTGTGGTATATAACATATTATACCAATTGTAATTTAAAAATAGTCCAATCTTTTTTAAATTTTACAATTGTAAATACCGATGTTACAGATACATAGTCCGAACAAACGATAATGAGGTTTGGACTATAGTAGCTGTCCAATCGGTATTTTTGCGAATTTTATTATTTTTGGCCAAATTTTACCTTGCAGATATCATTGTTCAAATTAGTGCAAAATAGAATAATATATTTAATTGGTTATTTTCACAAACCTTTTAGAAAGTTAATTCCCTTAGAAACTTTCACTTATGCTGTTTGCGGAGCCTCAAATACGGCTTTTGATATATTCTTATATTTTATTAGTTATAATTTTATTCTAAAAAAAGAACTTGTTGATTTAGGATTTATAGCTATTTCCCCGCATATAGCAGCATTTATCATGTCGTTTTGTATCTCTTTCCCAACGGGCTTTGCTTTAAATAAATACATAACTTTTAATAAATCGAAGTTAAAAGGAACGAAACAGTTATTTCGGTATGGACTTGTGGTATCGACGTGCATTATTCTAAACTATCTGTTTTTAAAATTGTTTGTTGAAGTGTTTTTTTGGTATCCTACGCCATCGAAAATTGTTACGACAGTAATTGTAACCATTTTTAGTTATTTCTCACAAAAATACTATACTTTTAAAACCACAAAATAAATTGAAAGCTAATATGCAGTTGAAAGTTTGTAAAGAGTTGGAAGTCAGTGATACATTGAGCTTGTATTTTGACAGGCTCAATGACCATCGAAGTGAAGATAGGAAGTCGAAGTAATGTAAGTTTTTTTACCTTATTCAGTGTTATATGTGTTCTGTTTTTTAATGTGCATTATTAAAAATTAACATTTCGATAAGAAAAACCTGATATGAATTTATAAATAAATGTTGTAGATTTGTGGACACTATTTTTGCCAGCAAGTGAAAAAAAATAATGAACGAAATAAGTTTTTAACTTAAATTAATAATTGTACATTTCGGCTTTGCTCAATGCACCGCATTGTTTATTGCTGATGACTTTGAACCGATAAAATTAAAAATAAAATGAAAAGAATAGCTATATTTTTTATTGTTGCTCTATTTACTTTCAACATATCAAATGCTCAGGAACAAGACGATTTGACTTTAGCAATAAAAAAAATTGCTAAAGACTTGGAAAACAAACACTCAGGGGCAAATAAAATAAAAATTGCAATTTTACAGTTCCGTACTAAAGACAACAAACTTACCAAATTCAACGATTTTGTTCAAGAAGAGTTGTACTCGGCTTACAAAAACAGTGCACGTTTTGAAGTTATTGATCAAAATGCTATAAACGATTTAATTCAATCATACGGTTGGACAAATGATAAAGCCAGAAGCTTTGAACACAACGAAGAATTTGGTAAATTCATTTTTGAACAATTAGGCTATGTCGCAAATGCAATAATATACGGACAAATTACCGATAATGATGAAACAATTACACTCACTGCATATCTTGTTCCAAACGGTATTAATAGAAATATTGTGTCTGTGGAAAAGTTTAACAGCAGTCCATTTACAGACAAGTTATTAGGTAAGTCTATTCGTGAACGTAATGTAGATCCAAAGCATGCATATGTTGAGAAACCGACCACTACGATTTTAAAATCAAAGATAGGAGACTATAGTTTAGAAGTTACTTCTGTTGCACTTACAGGAAACAAGATTGCAGTAAATATTATTGTACAAAACAGTGTTGAAGACGGATATATATACGGTGTAGATGCTCGCTTCTTTGACGCTGAAGGCAATGAATTTACTAGTGGTATATCCTTCAATACATTACGAGACCGTAAAATTATTAAAGATATCCCCCTTAAAGGAGTTATTAATTTTGAAAACAAAGAAGTCGCACGAGTAACTGAAATGCAAGCACTTGAGATTAATGTATATAAATCATTTGGTTCAGAGATGCACGGAACAGCACACTTCTATAACATCCCAGTTACAAGATAAGAAGTAGCATAGTGAATGTGTGTAATACTATATTATGGAGCTGTCTAAAAAAACGAGACAGCTTTTTTCGAAGTTGCTCCTATAAAGCTTTAAGTTTAAATTCGTAACTTTCCATTATTGGGTTTGACAAGATTTTTTTGCATGCTTCATCAATTAATTGAAGGGCTTGCTTCTCGTTTTTGGCTTCAATTTCTAATGAAATATGTTTGCCAATTCTAACGTTGTCAACACCTTTGTAACCCATATTTTGCAATGTTGATGTTACCAATTTTCCTTGTGGATCAAGTAACGCCTTTAGAGGCATTACATCAATTTCTGCTTGAAATTTCATATGTATATATTTTTTTCGGTTTAAGATTAAAACAATTAAAGTTAAAAATCTGTGTTCGTTGTTGTTATCCTTGAGGTAAATTTTTATTGTTTACTCCTGCAAATATTGTCGCAATTCCAGAGAACAACAAATAAAAAGGTATAATAACTACTCCTGCGAAAAGTTTAAAATAAAAAACAGCAACAATGCTAACAATTGCTAACAATATTGCATTAACAAGTTTTAATTTATTAGCTGAAAGTTTTTTCAATGAAAAAACCTTTATCTCCGAAACTAATAATAGCGAAAAGAAAACAGTTATAACTCCTATTAACACCTGACTTATAATAAATTCTGAATAGTATATTAAATTTGCAAAAGAGATAAAAAATATTGCATTTGCAGGTGTTGGCAATCCAATAAAATCAGTTTCTTGTCTTGTGTCTATATTAAATTTCGCTAATCTAATTGCTGAGAATATAACTATTAAAAACGGCAAATATTTAAAAAAGGCGAAGCTCCAAATATCTTTGCATGCAACGTATAACATTGTGGCAGGAGCCATTCCAAAGCTGATTAAATCGGCAAGCGAGTCGAGCTCTTTACCAATAGCTGAGTAGGCTTTTAAAAGTCTTGCAGCAAAGCCATCAAGGAAGTCAAGCACTGCGGCAAATAAAACAAAATAGAGTGCAACATCAAGTTTGCCATCAAACGCAAACACTACAGCTAAGCAGCCACAAAAAAGGTTGGCTGATGTAAACAAATTCGGAACAAACTTGAAATATTTAATCACTATTTATGGTTTTTAATCTGTTTAAAAACATTTTCCCACCTTGTATCGCTCATTTTTGCGCCTACCTCTTCAATAACGTTTCCGCTGAGGATGGCTCCGTACCAACCGCATTCGCTTGGTGTTTTCTTTTTTATGTATCCATACAGAAATCCTGCTGCATATGAGTCGCCTGCACCTGTTGTGTCAATAGGTTTGGCATCAACAACTCCGACTTTAACTATTTCGTTATTTGCCCAAATTAGTGAACCCTCTTTTCCTATTTTAACAACTGCGACTTTGCATACTTTTGAAAGTTTTTTGACAGCTTCTTCGGGCATTTTTTTCGTAAACGACTTGGCTTCTTCTTCGTTTGCAAATAAAATATCAACATAGTTAGCAACTATATTTTTCAGAAACTCTAAATTTTCCTCAACAACGTTGAAGCTTGCTAAGTCGAGAGAAACCTGTAATCCACTCTCTTTGGCGAGTTTAACTGCATTTAGTATTAAGTTATGATTTTGAACCAAGTACCCTTCGATATGTAAAATATCATATCCTTTAAAAACACTTGCTTTTATGTCATTTGCACTTAGCTCAACGGCTGCACCTAAGTATGTTGCAAAGGTGCGCTCACTATCGGGACTTATTAAGGTAATAGCGCGACCTGATTCGGTTTTTGAACTATTTAGGTGGTTTTTAATATTGGCAGTTTTTAAATCATTAGCGAAAAAATTACCAAGCTCGTCATTGCCAACTTTGCCAATAAAGCCAGTGTCTATTCCGAGTTTAGCTAATCCGTGTATTGTGTTTGCAGCCGAACCTCCAGATGATTGGCTAATATCAAGATTTGAGACTTTTGTAAGAATCTCATTAGAACGTTTTTTATCAACCAACTGCATGCTACCACGAGGGAAACCTAATTCTTGTAAAATATTATCGCTTTTGAGTTTGATTAAAATATCAACAAGGGCGTTGCCCATTCCTATAACTTTCATTTTCTGTACTATTTAACTTCAATGTATAATAAAGTTCAAAAATACTTAATAAAAATTGAAAAGTAGATATCAATTAAAAGATTTGGTTAAAATAAAAGAGACAGCGCATGCGCTGTCTCTACTTTATACTTCGATGGTTATTGAGCTTGTCGAAATACTATACATAGCACATTGCCTTTCAACTCAAATTATATTAGATGGAATGCTACGGTTACACCGGCTGTAACGATAGCAACCATACTCATAAGTTTAATCAAAATATTTAAACTTGGTCCTGATGTATCTTTAAACGGGTCGCCGACAGTATCTCCGATAACTGCTGCTTTATGTGATTCTGAGCCTTTCCCGCCGAAGTTACCCTCTTCGATATATTTTTTTGCGTTATCCCAAGCTCCACCGGAGTTAGCCATAAATATAGCAAGAACAAAACCGGAACCTAATCCGCCGACTAATAGTCCCATTACTCCAGAAACACCAAAAATAATTCCTGTGACAATTGGGATTATTATTGCTAATAGTGATGGCAACATCATTTCGCGTTGTGCTCCTTTGGTTGATATTTGCACACATGATGCATAATCAGGCTCGTCTTTGCCTTCAAGAATACCGGGTTTAACGCGGAATTGTCTTCTAACCTCATCAACCATTTTTTGTGCTGCACGACCAACGGCGTTCATCGTTAGACCGCAGAATACAAATGCCATCATTGAACCAATGAAAACACCTACAAGAACACTCGGGTTCATTAGATTGATTTGATAGTATCCCATTAAGTCAACGATATTAAGTTCTGTAATACTTTTACTTATCCCGTCTGCAAGTTCAAGGGCAGTTTCTCCTGCATGGATTAGTGCAATTTTTATCTCTTCAATGTAAGATGCTAATAGTGCGAGGGCAGTTAAAGCGGCTGAACCTATTGCAAATCCTTTACCTGTAGCTGCTGTTGTGTTTCCAAGCGAGTCTAGGGCATCTGTACGTTTACGTACTTCTTCTCCAAGTCCACTCATTTCAGCGTTTCCTCCTGCATTGTCGGCAATTGGTCCGTAAGCGTCAGTTGCTAAGGTAATACCAAGAGTTGAGAGCATGCCAACAGCGGCAATTCCAATTCCATAAAGCCCTAACTGTAAATTTTGTGGTTCGAGCATACCTCTCACATCAAAATTGATTGCGCATAAGAATGCGATAATAATTGCTGCACATATTGTTATTACAGGAATTGCTGTTGAAATCATTCCTACTCCCATACCGGATATAATCACGGTTGCAGGACCTGTTTGAGTGCTTTCTGCCACTCTTTTTGTAGGCTTATATGATTGCGAAGTAAAGTACTCGGTAGATTGCCCGATAATAATACCGGCTATTAAACCTGTAATTACAGAGAACGATAATCCTACCCAATTGTGAAGTCCTAATAGATAAAGAATTACAAATGTTGATATTGCAATTAAAATTGAACTAACATTTACCCCAAGTCCTAAAGAACCAAGTAGTTGTTTAATTGTGGCATTCTCTTTTGTTCGTACTAAAAATATACCAAAAATTGAAAGAAATATACCTACAGCAGCTACCAACATTGGAGCAAGTACGGCTTTTAATTGCATATCACCTTCGAAGGAGTAAAAGGCGGCGGCACCCAGTGCAGCAGTTGCAAGAATTGAACCAGCGTACGACTCATAAAGGTCGGCACCCATACCCGCAACGTCTCCTACGTTATCACCAACGTTATCGGCAATTGTAGCTGGGTTACGTGGATCATCTTCGGGGATACCAGCTTCAATTTTTCCTACAAGGTCGGCACCTACGTCAGCAGCTTTTGTATATATACCGCCTCCAACACGAGCAAACAGTGCTTGAGTTGATGCACCCATACCAAACGTAAGCATGGTTGTAGTTATAACCACAAGTTTTTGGGCGGATGTAGCTTCAACAATAAATCTGTCTAATATGATATACCATAAAGATATGTCAAGTAATGCTAACCCAACAACAACTAAACCCATTACAGCACCCGAGCGAAAAGCCACTTTAAGACCATTGTTTAAAGAGTTTCGGGCTGCATTTGCGGTTCTAGCTGATGCGTAAGTAGCTGTTTTCATTCCAAAAAATCCGGCTAAACCTGAGAAAAACCCTCCTGTAATAAATGCAAAAGGCACCCAGGGATTTTGGATTTTCAAACCATAGGCAAGAAATGCGAAGATTAATGTAATAACAACAAAAACAATGGCTACAACTTTATATTGCTGTCTTAGATAAGCCATTGCTCCTTGACGAACATGAAGGGCTATTTTTTTCATCATATCTGTCCCTTCATCAAGGCTTAGTGTTTTTTTGTAAAAATAGTAAGCAAAACCTAAAGCTACTATCGAACTGATTGGTACTAACCAAAAAATAATTGGCATGACGTGTTCTCCTTTTTTTTAATTAACAATTCGAATTATTTTTCTCAGAAATTTTATTCGTGTTTTGTAAACGAAAATAATTAATCGGCGAAAATCGTAAAAAAATCTTAAATTATTATTATAAGTTTCTAAAATTTGTAAAACGTTTTTGTAATATAAACTTAAATTTTATAAACCAAAAGCTGTTAATTGCTGAATAACAGTTATATACATAAGGATAATAATTTAAGATTTAACGAGATGATTATTTTTGTTTTCTCATAATGGTTAACATTTTTTTGGAAAAATTTGATTTTTTAACCATACGTGGAAAAATAATAAGTTAAATTAGGTAATATTTACAACAAAACAGGTCACTACATAGAAGCGACCTGTTTTATTTTGCGACCTCGAAGGGATTCGAACCCCTGACCGTCTGATCCGAAGTCAGATGCTCTATCCAGCTGAGCTACGAGGCCCTTATATGTTGCTTAAATCAAAAAGAGGTCAACAACTAAAAACAGTTAGACCTCTTTTTCCGTCGGGGCAGCAGGATTCGAACCTGCGACCCCCTGCTCCCAAAGCAGGTGCGCTAGCCGGACTG
>DAOSIN010000005.1:0-16754 GCA_035366675.1 Salinivirgaceae bacterium
TATATCTTATGGGCTGGAATACAAGTATAAAACGTGGCTATTGCAAGAAAAAATCAGCTATCAGCAGTTTTTCAGCGAGCTAAACACAGCCATTCATCAGTTTGCAAAACGCCAGATGACGTGGTTTCGCAGAATGGAGCGTAATAATATTAAAATTCACTGGATTGATGGCAGGCTGCCTTCGGAGGAGAAAGTCGCAAAAGCTTTGGAAATTATCGGCTTACAAGAAAAGTCATAAAAAAACGCCTGCCAAATATTTGACAGGCGTTTTCTTACTGTATTTATCAATCATTCAAACTGAAACGTTTCATACCTTTTACTTTTGCTGCAGGAGCGTTTTTGGCTAAATACTCACGAACGGAAATTTTGCCTTCTTTCACAAACTCTTGATTTAAAAGAGTACTCTCTTGGAAGAATTTTTGCAAACGCCCTTGTGCAATTTTGTCAAGCATATTTTCAGGTCTTCCTTCTGCTTTAGCTTTTTCGCGTGCTATCTCAAGCTCTTTTTCTACAACATCAGCAGGAACATCATCTTTATCTATTCCGACTGGAGCCATTGCTGCTGTTTGCATTGCAACATCTTTAGCAGCTTCGTCACTTATTTCGCCTGTAAATGATAATAACGAAGCAAGTTTATTACCCGGGTGGATATATGCCACACAACTATCTCCTTCAACAAATTGGAAGTACGATAAATCAATTTTCTCGCCAATAACACCAATTTGCTCAGTGATAACCTCTTTGATTGGTCGTCCATCGAGTTTTAATCCTTTCAATGCTTCTAAATCAGAAGGCTTATTTTTCAGTGCAATATCAAGTATTGACTGTGTAAATTGTACGAAATCAGCATTTTTAGCCACAAAATCGGTTTCACAGTTAAGGGTTACAATTGCACCATATTTTTTATTATCTGTAACTTTTGCCAAAACAACACCTTCGGTTGCGTCTCTGTCGGCACGTTTTGCAGCAACAAGTTTACCTTTTTCTCGGATGATTTCTACTGCACGTTCAAAGTCGCCATTAGCTTCTTCTAAGGCTTTTTTGCAGTCCATCATTCCTGCTGCAGTCATTTTACGTAATTTTGCTACATCGGCAGCTGTTATTGCCATGGTTATATATTTTTATATTGTTAATTTCTTTTGATTAATCTTCATCTGTTTCATCAATGTCGTCTTCTACCTCGTCCATTTCCTCATCATCTTCATCAAGATCAACATCGTCTATATCTTCATCTTCGTCAAGCTCTTCATCAGCCTCGGCTTTTGCCTTATCAGCTGATTTTCTTGCTCTGGTTCTCTTTGCTGGTTTGTTATCTGAACCATCGTCCTCTTTATCGCGCTCTACTTTACGCTCGTTTAATCCCTCTTTTACAGCATCTATGACATAATCAAGGATTAATGAAATTGATTTTGCCGCATCGTCGTTTGCGGGAATTGCAAAATCAACCAAATTAGGATTTGAGTTTGTATCCACAATAGCAAAAATTGGGATGTTCAAACGGCGAGCCTCAGCTACAGCATTTTTCTCTTTTTGTATATCAACGATAAAAACTGCCGCTGGTATTCTTGTCATATCGACGATTGAACCAAGGTTTTTCTCAAGTTTTTCACGTTGACGTGAAATTTGTAGTCGTTCGCGTTTTGACATGTGGCCAAGTGTACCGTCTTTTTCCATTTTGTCAATCATTGACATTTTTTTAACGGCTTTGCGAATTGTTGGAAAGTTTGTCAACATACCGCCAAACCAACGTTCGGTGACGTATGGCATTCCTATTGCGCCTACTTTTTCGGCAACTATATCTTTGGCTTGTTTTTTTGTGGCGACAAACAATATTTTTCTTCCCGAGCGGGCTATGTTTCTCATTGCATTTGCAGCCTCGTCGAGTTTCACAATTGTTTTGTGAAGGTCTATAATGTGAATCCCGTTTTTCTCCATAAAGATATATGGAGCCATATTTGGATTCCACTTACGCTTTAGGTGTCCGAAGTGTGCTCCGGCATCAAGCAGTTGGTTAAATGTTAAATTTGCCATGTTTTTTTCTTTTCAAGTTTACCTTCTTCGTTTATGCAACCTGTTGGTAGTCTTCAAGTGAGAGTCCGACAGGTTTAGATACTAAACTTGTAGTTAAATTTTTAACGTTTACTAAATTGAAATCTTTTGCGTGCTTTTGGTTGCCCATATTTTTTACGTTCAACAACGCGCGAGTCGCGTGTAAGGAAACCATTAACCTTAAGTTTTGGACGATTTTCGATATCTATTTCGCACAATGCTCTCGAAATTCCTAAACGTAGGGCTTCGGCTTGACCTCTAAATCCACCACCGCCGATGTTTGCTTTAACGTCGTATTTGCCTTCCATTTCAAGAACAGCGAATGGTTGCTCTACAATGTATTGTAACTGTTGAGTTGAAAAATACTCTTTATGGTCACGTCCATTGATTGTGATTTTTCCTGTTCCGTCATTAACAAATACTCTGGCAATTGCAGCTTTTCGTCTTCCGACTGTAGAAATTTGTTTCATCTGATTATAATTTTTTCAGTTTAAGGAATTTATTGAACTCACACTGTACAAGAGTGCTCGTTTCATAAAATCTACTTAATTTTCGATAAATCAATTATTTGCGGATTTTGCGCTTCGTGTTTGTGCTCGCTACCTGCATAAACATGAAGGTTTGTAAATAATCGACGTCCGAGTCTGTTCTTTGGCAACATGCCTTTAACAGCGCGTTCTAATACGGCACAAGGGTTCTTCTTATGAAGTTCTGACACCTTGATTTCACGCTGTCCTCCGGGATAACCTGTGTGGTGGATGTAGGTTTTTTGATCCCACTTTAATCCTGTAAAGCGAACTTTATCTGCATTAATTACCACAACGTTATCACCACAGTCCACGTGAGGAGTATAATCTGGTCTATGTTTGCCTCGTAATACTAATGCAATTACTGAAGCCAAACGACCAACTGTCTGATTTTCAGCATCAACAAGCACCCACTGCTTCTGTGCAGTTGCTTTATTAGCTGATACTGTTTTGTAACTTAATGTACTCACTTTTAATCTCCTGTTAGTGTTTTACATTTATAATATTATAGCTTAAAAAAATGGACTGCAAAGATAGATATTTAATTTTTAACCAACAACCTATTGTCTTGATTTTTAGAAAATCTTTTTTATTTCATACGTTTATAATTTTTTCAGTTTAAGGTCATATGGAACTTACGTGCTTTATAATCACGCTCTTGGGTGTCACGTTTAGTTTGGCATGTTCGTTTCATAGTTCAACTCTCTATAAAGATATCATAACTATATTTCAAAATCATTATCGCGACAATGATTAAAAAGATTAATCGAATAAAGGAGTTCCCTTTTTTGAGAGCTATTCTGCTTCCCGTAAAACTGCCTGCCATATTACAGATAGCCATCAGTATCCCCAAATCTAAAAGATAATAACCCTGTTTAATGAATACGATTAGTGCAGAAATATTTGTTATACAGTTGATAACTTTTGAATATGCCGATGCCGTAACAAACTCAAAACCCAACACCACCACAAAGCCCAACACCAAAAAACTTCCTGTTCCGGGACCAAAAAAACCGTCATAAAAACCAACTAATATCCCAATGATTGAGCCGAAAAAAATTTGTTTTGTGAACGGTAAGGTCTTAGTTTGAACAGAGCCCAAATCCTTTTTCATGAAAGTGTAAATTGCAATTACAATCAAGATAATCAGCACGATAGGTCTCAATGTCTCTGTATTGATTGTACTTAAAAACTTTGCACCTAATCTGGAGGCAATAAATGAAAAAAACGATACAATTAACAGTAACTTAAAGTTATACCTTACTTTTCGAGAATACTCGTATGCGGCAACTGTTGTACCAAAGAATGCGGCAAGTTTATTAGTGCCGAACAGCACCGGCAGTGGGCTTTTCGGGAAATTGACAAGTAATGCGGGTAGTTGAATTAATCCGCCACCACCGACTATAGAATCAATAAATCCGGCAGCAAATGCCAAAAATATTAAGGATAATATTGTTAAGGTGGAGTAATCGGTAAAAAGGGTTAAGGGGCTCATTATGATATATTTGTGCCTGTTAATTTGTTGGCAACAGTAGTTGGCTTGCAAATATCGGGTGGCACTAAACGGCACACTTGATATGATTTAGCTTAGAGTATCTTAGATTGTTTTTTCAATTTCTTCAATTACTTGATTTATTAGTTTTTCTATTTCTTTTACGACTACGTCATTGCTAAAATCTGATTTAAAACTGTAGCCTTTACCTTCTAAAGCAGGAATATCTTCACAATTATCTCTTTTGTAAAAATAAGTAAAAAAAACTTCTTCACCTATCCTTATTTCTGTATCACAAGCAAAAGTCTTATCTTTTACTTTTAGATTTAAACATGAAATACAAATACCTTCTTTAATATAACAACCACTTGGCTTATAAATTTTTTCTTCAAATTTACTCAATAGCAATTTATTAATTGTGTTTAATTTTTGGCAGACGGGAATTATTTCTACCCAATAATTTTCCAAAAGACTTTCAAATTTTTGACGACCATGTTTACCATTATCTCTATTCCACCATGGAGAAGATGGATGTGATACTTTCTCAATTATTACGTTATTAAACGATTTGTTGTGTTTTTGAAAAGTAGTAAATGAGAATTTACTTAAAAACACAACAATATCTGGTTTCAAAATATCGACTATTCCGCAAAAAGCTTCAAAGGCTACTGTTCTATCATACTCAGTACAATAATTATTATATCCAAACCCTTTTGAGCCTTTATTATTGTTATAAGCTGGACGCAAAAAATAATTATATATGGCGATTGAACGCCACTGAGATTCAGGGTCACCACCTCTCAATTTACATAAAGATTTATAAATATTTGGATATGGACCTTTCGTTGGATTATTACAAATCCAATCCTCTCGCATATTGACTTTCTTTTCAGAGCTTTTGGGTATAAGAATTGCACCTTTCTTTTTATACCAATTTTCAACATTTTTAAACTCACTACCATTTTCCGAATCTTCGTTGTTAAAATAGTAGCTTTCAAGCACTAATAAAATCTTCGCAGGTTGCTTTTCATAATCTGAACCAACCATTGGCATCATCCGTGGGAAACGATTAAAAATACCCTCTGACACTATTTCGCTTTCTATAGAACGAAAACCATTGTCAAATTTTTCTGTAAAGAATTGTTCATTCATTTGATTTGCCATAGTCTTTAATTTTTTAAATATTTATACTTGAGTTAATTTTTGACAAATTTATAAAAATATTTGGTATTATTTATATCCACCTACTACACTTTGCTGGCGGTTAAGCATCATTCTATTTTGACCTCTCACGTTTTAGTTCATTATATGGAATTTAATGTTTTATCAATTATCTCATCATTATTATTCAAATACTCAACTTGATTTTTATGATAAGTTTCAACCATAGAGGGGTGTTTTAATTTAGCAACTTTTGTATTATTCCTTTCCAATAATTTTTTAATAAGGGGATTGTGTTTCATTATATAGTAAACTTTGGAATGCAAACAAAAAATTATTTGTGGATTAAAAAGTTCGATCTCTTTTACTAAAAAGTTTTCAATACAGTTGTTTTGTATGTTATAATTTGGTTTACGTGAATGATATAGTGCAGAATAACATTTTATTGTATTTGTTATGTAAATATTGTTCAAAGAATGCTTTTCTTGTAAATACCACCAATATAAATCGTATGTGCTTCCTTTACTTATTACGTCGTATGTTACAGGCTCTGAAATATAATCGGTTACCCAATAATACATTTTTGTGGGAATATCTTTTGAAATATTCTCGAAGGATAAATGTTCATCACGATTATCAGCGAATGATGGTGCCGGGTCGAGCATTAAAAACATAATAGGTGTATTATTATTGTACTGTTTTGGAATAACTTTGCGAAAATCATCGCTATCTGCACCGTGAGACATACGTTCTAATTTTTCACCATCTTTTAAAATGCCTTTAAGTTCACAATCAATACAAAATCCATTACATTTGAATGGTTTTTGTTTACTATAACCTCTTATATTTTCATAATAAAGAAGTTTATTAAAGTTTAATTCTGCAAGCATTTTGTTCATTTTTTTTAGTTTTTGCGTGTTCGTAATTAAGATATAAACATTGGGTTTCATATCGGTTATGCCCATCTTTTGCTTATTTCTTTTAGTTTACTATCTCTGGTGTAAATCATTTTATTCTTTAAGAAGTTAATCGTACTACCAGCAACATTTCTATAATCACCAAGATTATTTTCCCAATCTCTTGCAATTTCTTTTAACTTTTCATCTCGTGTATAGTACATCTTGTTTTTAAAAAATACTAACAATTCTGAACTAAATCCCAATAATTCACCTACATTATTTTCCCAGTCTTTAGAAATTTCTTTCCCTTTTTCATCAAGGACATAATACATTTTGTTTTTTAAAATTACATCTGAAATCATAACTATTAATTTTATTATTTCTGCTTACTCTGTTCGGTTTTCAGCTTCCCCGTTAATCTTTGTCTGCAAAGTTAAATTCTCAGGCGGTCAAAACGTGTCGTTGTTATTTTTATATTCGTCTTTTTTTTCAACGTGACAGATAATGTGTTGATTGCTAAACAAATACAAAGCGTTATAATTTCATTTATCTATGTCGGACTTATCCAATCTAATTGAATCTTAAGTATGTTTCCATTATCGTATTGAATAAGTTCAATTTTATCCGGTTCTTGAGAATCTCTATTATAGTAACTATCACGATATAAAAATGTTAGATTATCGATATAAGCAACATTATCGGAATTAAATATAGAACTACCAGCTGTGAGGTCATTAATTATCGGACATCTATCCGATAATGCTCTATACTCAGGTCCTCGATGTATCTGTGAATTAACTATTAAACAGATGTTGAATTTCACTGCAATATTTTTTAAGTCCTTTATTAAATTTTCTCTATTGCCAGTCATTAGTTGTATGTAGTCGATTAAAACTACTTCCGGATTATTCTGCAAGATTATTTTTGATAAGTGCTCCAAATTGATTGCAGGTGAATCATCAATCAGAATTGAGTCGGAAATGCCTTTTTGTTTCAGCTGACTTGCAGAGGTCTCTAAACTCATCAGTTGGGTTTTATGATGCCTAGATATTTGTGACCCAATTGATAATAAAATAGTGGTTTTCCCCATTGCAGGTCGGGCGGCAATTATAATTAATCCGCCTGGTTTCAAACCTAAATTCCAAAAAGAATTCAATTCTTTATTTTCAGTTTTTATCATTTCTATTGTTTATTTATTAAATACTCTATACATATGGTTTACAAACAAATATAAAATATTCGCATCTTACTTCTTGTTTCATTTTCAGCTATCGCCGTATTAATAACGTTTTAATGCGTTTTCATAAGTTTTCTTAACTTTTTCAATCAAACTAACTGGTTGAATAACTTTTACGTTGTTGCCATACGACAAGATTTCCATTAAAAAATCATGCGTAATAAATAGCGTGAGCTTTATAAGTAACTCATCTTCGTTGTCTTTTAGAATTACTTGCGATTCATGAAGCGGTAGTGTTTTTATATATTTCCCTTGAAAATGGTCGAAAGATAGAATTACTTCCTGTGGCTCAAAGTCATTCGGGCTCACTATCCCAAAGCAATACTTAAAATGCTCATTTACATTAAAATCATTAGGTAATTGAAATTTTTTTCTTTTTATCTCTAATTCAGATAATCTGTCTAATGCGAAACTTTTTACTTCCTTGTCTTTTAAATCTTTTGCAAGTACATACCAGCGGTTTTTAAACTCTTTAAGTGCGTATGGTTCAGTTGTGCGATGCGTAATTTTATCATCCCTGAATTTTTGATATAAAAATGTAACTTGAAACCTGTTTTTTATGGCTCGTAGCAATTCATAAAGATTTTCGGCTCCCTTTGGTCGTCTTTTATCAAAGTGAATGTGGTCTGAAAGCCTGTCGGCTATATTCAAGGCATTAAACGTATCAAACGCTTCTAATATTCTTTCGTTTATTTCTGATAGTTTGTCAAAGTCAATATAATAAACCCTTCTCGAAAAATCATATTGAATATCAATATTGTATATCGAACGAATATCTTCTAAGTCCCTCTGAAATGTGCGTTTCGATACGTTGAAATCGTATCCCTGTAAATCTGATTCAAAAGCGAGATAGTCAGAAATCTCCGAAAATGAAGATGGTTGTCTCCTCAGTTTCTTGATTATCAGATTATACCGTTCAATTGCTTCTCTCTTTGACATAATTTTATGATTTTGTAAAACCTATTTTAACTCCACTGTTTTTTGATAATAACTCTGTTTTGCAAAATTCGACAATATTGCTGAAATCGACAGAAACACCGTGAATTATTTCATGAATCTCGCTCTTTCTGACAATATTATCGATCTGCCCTCCTGAAAAATCAAAACTGCTTGCAAGTGCCTCACAATCAGATATTGAAAGGTTAGGTAATTTTGATTTCCATATTTTGGCTTTAACAGGAATATCGGGTTTTTGAAATTCAATTTTGAATAAAAAACGCCTTTCAAATGCCGAATCCAGATTTTTTACAAGGTTGGTGGTGGCAAACAATATTCCTTCAAAATTTTCAAGTTCTTCGAGAATAATGTTTTGAATTGTATTTTCAATCTGTGAAACATTCGAGGTGTTATTCTCCTTTCGTTTCGAAATAATTGCATCGGCTTCGTTGAACAATAAAATTGGCATTCGCTCACACTCTTCAGCATAAGCCTTATAATCAGTAAAAATACGCTTTGTGATTTTCTCGCTTTCTCCGAACCACATTGATTTTGATTGACTAATATCAACCCTCACAATTTCTCTGTTTGTCTCCTTTGCAAATTGAAAAACTGTTTCTGTTTTCCCTGTGCCGGGCAAACCATGCAGTAGAACAGTAACACCCTTAGGCAACCCTTTACTTTGTAATCTGTTTTGCGTTTCCTTGAAATTATCTTCCTGTAACAATGTTTTTAATAAATCGAGCTGTTTGTGCTCAAATTTATTAAAATATAGCGTTTTAGAGTTTATTTTTGCAGGTTCAATAATATTACCTCTCTTTTTATTAGCGAAAAGTTTGAATCCTAATTCTTTTAGCATCTTAACCGAAGATTCAGATAGCTTTATTTTGGTATCGTTAAAAAAATTGGCTTCGACTATTTCTAAATAACTCTGACTGATTAACTTACTCTCACCCGACATTATACTTTGAACGTATTTAACCTTTTTAGAAGAGCTATCAAAAATGTCTTCTGTTGCATGACCAATATCAGTAATTTCAACGCCAGCAATCGTTCTCCAAATAAGGTAAAGGAAAAGATATGTATCTTCAACACTAAACCTAAGATCGTTAATTTTCTTGATTAGAGGAAAATTCAAATTTGAAGAGATAAGTTCTTGCGTCCGGGCAAATAGAATAAAAGTAGATATTTCTCTGCCATATCGTTGTTCGCTTAGCTTGTAAATATCTTCAAGAAGTTCAAACACATCTTTAAATCCCTCACGCTCAACTATGGGCATTGATTTATTATTCAAGATAGCCTCGGTAATTTCCTCATTTATAGTAAATTGATCGTTCGATAATGCTACATTAACCCTGTGTCGAGATTTTTGTTTCTTAAAAATTCCCTTTGAATATAACGTATCAAAATCATTGCTGAACTCCAATAATTTCATTGGATTACAGTCGAAATGCTCTAATAGGTCTTTTAAATCAACGGTATCTCCTTTGTAATTGAGTGCAAAAACCATTGCTACGATTAGCGACTGGTTTAGAGAAACTTTAAAATAATCGGAAAGGTGTTTAAGTTCAGCATCAACTTTTTCATAAAATGCTGATTCTAACTTACAATTTTTTGATTGCTCATATACATTTCCAATGCTTTCCAATAACTTAACTTTTATATTCTGCTCCATATCTGTAATATTTTGTACAAAGATATGGGCGAGGTGCGACAATATATGTCGTTGTTAATTTTTATTTCAAAATCAACAATCAAAGTTTTGGAAAATGTATTTTATAGATTTCTGCTTTTTCCTCAAAACTCATTCGTCTATAAATCGGTGATGGTGAAGGCAGAGTAATCAGGTTGACATTTTCCGGAACCGTGAAATGTTGGCAAAACTCATTTTTAACGCCCTTACTTGTAAACAGAATTTTGTCAATCGGATTAGTTTTGATTATTTTAGCAAGTTTAGAGTTATAGGTCTTGTTAATCAAATTTGAATCGGAGTTGTTGTTTTCTTTTCTTTCACAAGACTCAATGATATCTGTAATTCCAATTTTTGCCTTATAAAATAAGTTTTTCTTATCGTCCTTAGTTTTTAATTCTATGTTGTAAACATTTTCTAAGAGCTTCCAAAATTGATTTCGCTCGGCACCATAAAACCAATCATCCTCTCTTTTTGCTTGCGTCGATTCTTTTCCAGGGAAACTTCCAATTACCAAGACTTTGCAATCTTTTGGGACAAATGGCGGAAATGGGTGTTTTTCAATCATAGTATTTAATTTGTAGTTTCGCTCGTTTTTATGTGCCCTAACGTTCTCCGGTATGCGCAGTTGCCAATTCATGGGCGTTAATTTGTTGGGTTACCCGAAAGGTAGCCAAGTGAGCATGCTTTAGCAACCCCTCGGCTCGGTAATTGCATATGACCGGGTGTTAGAAGCTTTAATTATTTATCAATTCATCAAGTTTTTTGTAGAAATCCTCAGATTCTCCAACAAATTTTGCCAATATTTTTTTGTCTTTGTCAAGTATGATTTTGGTCGGATATCCTTGTATCCCATACATTACTGATACATCTTTATTGATATCTTTGTCATTGATTACATGCTGCCAATCTAATTTATTTTCATCAACAGAATTTTTCCATTTATCTTCAGTATCGTTACAAGCTATACCAACAATCTCTATTTGGTTTTTATATTTTTTGTAATAATCTTTCATTTTAGGAAAGTCTTTAATACACCAACCGCACCAACTTCCCCAAAAATCAAGAACAATAATTTTATTTTTTATTGAACTCAGCGAAAAATCAGAACCATCAAGTGATTGCAAATTAAAATCTGGTGCCAATTTCCCTTCTACAATATTTTCTTCCGCTTCCCTTACCTTTAAATATTTTTGATATTTTAAGTGCTGGCTTTCAAGCATCTTTTTAAAAATGCCATTTTTTATACTTACATCTAGACTATCATAGTACTTTCCTAACGTATCAAGTTTTTGTCGTGTAAGATAATAGGCAGATAGTTCTTTGTCCCAATTGTTTTTTATATATTTTAATTCTTCTATGTTTGCAATACTATTAATCTTGCTTCTTTCCTTGAAAAGATTGTTTATCAATTCCTTGTCTCCATTATTTGACATCAAAGTGTCAAGTTGTAATTCAATCTTTGCAGATTGGGATATTTCTTCAATATATCCATCTCTTAATTGGCTATAGTCCTGATTAAACTCAGAACCTTTAACTTCATACTCTAAATAATAATCGTGAAGTTTTCCTTTTATCGTAAGATGGTCAGCTGGTTTTACTAGTAGAACGAGATATTTATGTTGTGGATAATATGGAGAACCATCAATTCTTTTGAAACCACCTTTTTTTGGAAAAATGAAAATCAAAATTGGTTCGTTACAAGGCAAATCAAATGTGAATTTGTCGTTGGTTGAAATTATTGTGTCTGTAAAAGGTTCATTTAATTCATAAAACTGAGAAATCGGTGCATATTCTACAAAAACAGTATCCTTTCCTAAGCCCTCAATTTCTGCTGACAGGTTATATTTTTGTCCACAAGATGAAATTACTAATCCTATAATAAGAATGATAGCAAAATTTTTAATATGATTCATAATATCTTTTTTGGTTATTGTTTGCTCTAAACTGTTATTCTCGCTGCTAACGTTTAGTTTACGAAACAAATATAAAAACATTCATATGTTCATAATTTTTCAATTTAAGGAGGTATGGAACTCACATGCTTAATAATCATATTTATTGTGTTCCAATTGCTAATTGATTCACGGAAAAATCCAAGAAAACCCCATCGCAACTTCAAAAACACCTAAATTGATACTTGTTTTTTTTGGCTGAGATGGCTTTTTATCAAAGAATTGAAGTTTGCCGGAGAAACCGAGTAACAGGTACTCTGTTATGTGATAGTTTAACGTTGCCGAGAGATTTGCCCCAAACATTTGGTTCTCTCCTTGAAACTCGTAAGCAGGAATTTTCCCTTTTGTTTTATAGTCCGAATAGGTAAAAAGGAGTTGTGCTGTTGCAAACAGCTCATTTGTAACCGATTTACTGCAATATGCAATACCAAGACCTACGTTATTAAATTTTTCCATAGCCCAAGTACTGTCGTAATCTTGCTTAAACCACATATGTCCATATTCCGCTGCTAATCCGAACGAACTTTTATTGATATAATATTGTCCACCAATTGTATAATTCGCTCCTCGCTTTAGCTCCTCTTTCAAAATATTTTGAGTAGAGATATTATCAAAGGCTTGCACATAATTACTTATTGCAATTCCAATTCCGGTGCGGACAATAAATCGTGGATGCGATAAATCGGGGTATTTGGGGTAAAAATGGTAGTTTATTGTAACAATATCATCGGGAGAAAAGAGTAAAACGTTGTCGGAAGAAGCCAACTGACAATAAACCTCTTCCATCTCCAAATTGAACTCTATTTCCGAACAATTTAAAGTATCGTTCTTTGTGGTTATTACCTGATGTTGTCCAAACAATCCCAATGGGTTAGAAACAAAGAGGATAAGTATCAGATAAAAAAAAGGTTTTATAATTCGCATCTATTCAGCAATTTAATAACAAATTAAAACATACGCAGTTAGACAAAACTGTCTGCTTCAAACTCAGATTAAAAGACACCATAAAACAACGGTAAATTTAACCAATAAAGTATTGAAGTTGTGCAAATTTAGCTATTTTCGCAAAGTTTTATCAAAATAGGTTATAAAACTTGGGTTAGTACAAGACAAAAATTTTAAAGAAGTCGGAAGACAGACGACAGAAGACAGAAGCCTTTAGCCGTTGGCAATTAATAGGGCAATTGTTGTATAAATAGCCACGACTTTTAAGTCGTGGATTAGATTGATACACGTGCTTTTTGGGCTTTAGCCCAAGTAATGCGGTTTACGCGGGCAACGTTTTCAACGTAGAGACGGAGCATGCTCCGTCTCTACACCCAAAACACGTCCTATTAATAATGCACATAGCCAATAGCCAACAGCTAACAGCCAAATTGTATTCCGCTATTAATATTTTTTATCATGTACTAAGAAAACTTAGTCATTATTTATAAAGCGACATGAATATGTATTCTGGAAATATTCTTAAAATGTTATCAATCCACGAAACTCCTATAAAATATTTTTTACCAATAGGTGATTCGCAAATTGATATGAACGAACTATTGGGAGCAGAAATAAAGTTTACCTACTTGGGCATAATCAACTGCGTGGCGTGTGGAGCTAAAACAAGGACATCTTTTGCACAAGGATATTGCTATAAATGCTTTACCACAAGACCCGAAACGGAGGAGGATGTTTTGCACCCCGAAAAATGCAGAGCACATTTAGGAATTGCCCGCGATATGGAGTGGGCAAAAAAAAACTGTTTGATAGAACATCATGTATATCTATCTGATACATCGCAACTTAAAGTTGGCGTAACACGTAACCACCAAGTGCCCACACGCTGGATAGACCAAGGAGCTTCGCAGGCAATTAGCTTGGCACTCACTCCGAACAGGTATTTGGCAGGAATGATTGAGGTATTCTATAAAAATCATATTGCCGACAAAACCCACTGGCGAACCATGTTAACAAACAACAATCAAAAAAATGTTGACCTGATTGAATCAAAACAAAAACTAAGCAACTTATTACCAGATGAATACAGGCAATATTTTAATAGCGACGATACTATTTATAAATTTAATTATCCAATTATCGAGAAAGTAACTGTAAAACAATCTGTTAACTTCGATAAAAAGCCAAACTTTTCGGGAAGAGTGATTGGGATAAAAGGGCAATATCTTTTATTCGACAACAGCTATGCTCTGAATATCCGTAAATATTCGGGTTACAAGTTTGATATTGATATATAAAAAAAAGGAACAAGTAGCAAGGGACAAGGCGATGCACTGAGCGAAGCCGAAGTGTACAAGAAACGCAACCAACTTTATAAACTTTTAACTCAAACAAACACATGAAAAAAGAAACCGGTACTGTTCTTCGCTCTACAGGGGGCTTAAGCATAGTTAAACACGATAAAACTGGCGAACTAATTGAATGCACACTGCGCGGAAGAATTAGACTAAAAGGAGCACGGTCAACAAACCCTGTTGTTGTGGGCGATAAGGTTGTATTACATACCGACACCACGCACAATCAAACCGTTATTACAGAGATACTTAAACGTAAGAACTATATAATCCGCAGAGCGACAAATCTTAGTAAAGAGAGTCATATTTTGGCAGCCAATATCGACAACTTTTACATTATAGCAACACTGGCAGAGCCAAACACTTCTCTGATGTTTATTGACCGCATGCTGATTACTGCCGAAGCCTACCGTATTGACGCAAAAATTGTATTCAATAAAATTGATTTGTATAAAGATAAAGAGCTGCTTGAAAGATTTGCAGAATATATAACCATCTACGAATCAATAGGATACAAATGTTTCCGTGCCTCTGCATCAGAAAACATAGGGATTGATGATATTAAAAACGATATGGCAGGCAAGGTATCACTGTTTGCAGGTCATTCGGGAACCGGAAAAAGTAGTTTGATAAACAGAATAGACCCGTCACTAAATCTTAAAATCGGTGATATTTCAGAGGCACATAAACAGGGCAAGCACACCACAACTTTTGCTACAATGCACGAAACTGTCAACAACAGCTATATAATTGATACTCCGGGCATAAGGTCTTTTGGGTTGATTGATATTGACCGAGACGAACTATATCACTTTTTCCCCGAAATATTCAAATCATCTGAACATTGCCAATTTTACAACTGCACACACATTCACGAGCCCGGGTGCAATGTTATTCAAGATGTTGAAGAGGGAATTATACCTGAGTCGCGATATTTTAACTACGTTACTATATTTCTTGATGATGATGACGAAAAGTATAGACATGATGACTATGCATAGTTTCGATTTTAGTCCTTTAAAATACTGAAAAACAAAGTGTTTAAGTGTTTTGTGTGCCAATTTGTTGACTTTATAATATGTTAATGTAGTGGTTTTGTAGCGGTAAAATAATTGACAGTATTAAAAAATGGTGGTATTCTTGCATGAATTTTTTCTCAGCTATCCAACAAAATGCCCCGGTCCGCTATGATATTGTCAAACTACATTTGAGCGCATTTTATGACAATTACGGGGCGTTTTGTTTTATAAAAACTGCCATAAATAAAAAAAATGGATTAGATTTGTGTAAGTAACATCTAAACACTATTTTTCACAAAATTTTAAACCGACAAAACTATATAAACAATGAAAAAACAAATTCTATCTTCTATTTTAATGATTGTAATGGCAACTACGCTATATGCTCAAAAAATACCCTCGGTAGATATAAAGACTATCAATGGTAAAACCCTTAATACTTCTTCAATAACAAACAAGGGAAAACCAATTGTTATAAGTTTTTGGGCTACTTGGTGTAAACCTTGTATTAAGGAGCTTTCTGCTTTCCACGATAATTATATCGACTGGCAAGAAGAAACAGGAGTTAAAATAGTTGCAATTTCAATTGACGATACTAGAAGTATGTCTCGTGTTGCTCCTTTTGTTAATGCTAAAGGATGGGAGTTTGAGATGTATTGCGATCCAAATGGCGACTTTAAAAGAGCCATGAACGTAGCAAACCCTCCTCATACATTTTTGATTGATGGCTCAGGTAATATTGTTTGGCAGCACAGCGGATATGTTGAAGGAGACGAAGAAGAGTTATACAAAAAAATAAAGGGGCTTAAAAAGTAATCAGTAAACTTCTTTTCATTTTTTATTTTACAATATCATCGTGGTTGTAATATCAAATAGCTATTTGCAACTACTGTTAAATTAAATAACAGAATCGAAATGCGCATAAAACTACCGACAATAGCTATTGCTCTATTGTTATCATATTCAGGCTTTTCACAATTAGATGAGGAAATACGGGGTCAGTTCTCGGGAAACTTCCAACTAGATGGACAAACTTATGTTAAAGATAGTTTAACAGGAGCAGAAGAGGCACCGGAAGATGTTTTAATGAATGCCTATGGCAACTTGAGGTACAATTACGGAAAACTTACGGCAGGGATCCGTTTCGAGGCTTATTTGAACACAATGCAAGGAATATCAAAAAACTACGATGGGACAGGTATTCCGTATAAATTCTTCAATTATAAAAATAACGAATTAGAATTTACTGTAGGAAACTTTTATGAGCAGTTTGGTAGTGGCATGGCTTTGCGTGCATACGAAGATAAAACTTTAGGTATAGATAATGCTTTTGAGGGAGTCTTAGTAAAACACAACCCTTATAGTGGTATATATTTCAAAGGGTTAGTTGGAAAACAAAGACTCTTTTTTGGTTTAGGACCAGGTATTGTTAGGGGAGTTGATGGCGAATTTCAACTAAATGAAGCATTTAAGCTTGACAGTATGAAGA
>DAOSIN010000006.1:0-16344 GCA_035366675.1 Salinivirgaceae bacterium
GTCTTCGTGTCGCTCGCGCGTGAAGCCAACTAAAACAAGCCCAACAGTGAGTAGCACAACTGTGATCTCGTCAAGAATGCTGTCTTTCTTGCTGAGAGTGAAAAATTCAATGTCTGTGAAAACGTCATCTGTCATCAAAGCGGGCATTTTACAATGCACATCAATAGCGTCTAGAATGCTACTTTCGAACAAAAAGAGCAAGCCTAATACTAAGCCAATTGTTAAAAAAATCCAGCCGACCTTGCGCCAACTGTGAGGAAGTAAATTTCGTGTGTTCATATATTTATGATTTATTGGTGACCCACAAATGTAATACTTATTTTACAATATGACAAATAAAATTGATATTTTGTAAAAAAAACTTTACAAATATGTTCTTAAACCGAAACATTAACAAATTAAGTCACTGGTAAAAAGGTTTGTAAACTCGTAGATAAATTTTTTGTAAATTTGTAAATAAAAGCTGAGTCGAATAGCTGTAATTTCGATTGTTGAAAGTAGAATTAATGACTAAATAATATGAGACAAATCAAGCAAAATAAAACAAAGGAATTCATTAATCTATCGCACTTTATATCAATGCTTAATAGAAAAAAGAGTGACCCTAAAGAATTCACTTTTACCGGAAATTTAAAGGTTAATAAAATTGATATTCAGCTATTTGAGTATAGAAAAGAGGAGTGTAATGAAATAAAAGATATTTCACCCGAAAGCATCAGTGCGTTTGAAAAAAACGAAAATACCTACTGGTTAAATATAAATGGATTAAGCGAAACCGAAACTTTAGTCTCAATATGTGAAAAGTTAGGTATTCATAGTTTAGTAATTCAAGATATTCTTGATGTTAGTCAAAGGCCTAAGTTTCAGGAGTATGAGAACTTTTCGTTTCTGACTTTAAAATCAATACTTCCGTCAGAAAATGAAGTGTTAACGGAGCAGATAAGTTTTGTTTTTAGTTCAAACTATCTAATCTCCTTTCAGGAGAGAAAAGCGGACTTCTTTGAACATCTGAGGGTTAGGTTAAGAGAAAATAAAGGTATTTTAAGAGAGAGTACTGCCGATTATCTGCTTTATACAATGCTTGAGTCAATTCTTGATAACTACTTTAAAACTCTCACAAAGTTAGATGAAGAGATTGAAAATTTTAATTTTATAAATACTAAAAAAGATCCCTTACCAAATGCGCTTGAAGTTATTGAAAATCATAAAAAGTTAGTTCATTTTATTAAAAAGGCTATCCTGCCTATAAAAGAGTTTACTTTGATAGTTGAACGTGGTGAATCTCAATTTATCGAAGAGAAGCACTTGAAATATTTTGCTGAAATTAAAGATTTATGTTTAACGCTGATAGATAGTTGCGATATGATTCTCTCATCACTTGAAAGTGAAACAAATTTGTTTTTTTCTGTGCAAGGGCATCGAATGAATCAAGTGATGAAAACTCTTACAATTGTCGCTACTATATTTATTCCATTGACCTTTATTGCAGGAATTTATGGGATGAATTTTTCAAATATGCCCGAACTTGAGTGGAAATACGGTTACTTGGGGATATGGATAATTATTATCTGTGTTTTCTTCGGTATGATTATATATTTTCGTAGAAAGAGGTGGTTTTAATACCGATTGGACAGCTACTATAGCCCAAACTTCGCTTTCGCTCTTTTGGACTATGTATCTGTAACATCGGTATTTACAATTGTAAAATTTAAAAAAGATTGGACTATTTTTAAATTACAATTGGTATAAGTTGGATATAATATCAGTATTATTAAAGGAAAACAAAAAACAGTTACCACCCAAATAAGATAGTAACTGTTTTTATTGTTAAGCAAACGAAAAAGTTTGTTATTCCTCTTTCATCATCTTATTCAGTTTTCGCAATTTAAAGGAGAAATAGATAGAATATCCTCCTAACAGTATAAATGCTAATGCTGTCCAAACGACAACGCTAACACCTGCAAACATTGGGTTCCACAGTAAAATAAATGAAAAAATCAAGCCCAATACGGCGGTTACCATTAGTGTACCCCAATCTAAAATGCCGTACTGTTTCATATCGTAAGCCGTGACCATGCCAGATATGGAGCGGAAAAGTAAGGTAAATCCTATGTAATAGGGTAAAGTAACCATTGTTGTAGCAGGATTAAGTAACAGGAGAATACCCACCACGGCACTTAATATACCCAATGCCAATGACCAGCCCCAATTTTGGTGCTTGTTGCCAAAGGCAAAAATTACTTCGGTGATTCCGTTAACGAGAAATCCAAAAGCAAACACAAAGGATAAGGCAGCATAAGCATCTGCTGGTGTAGCAAATGTCCAAATGCCTAATACTACGAAAATTACTCCTACAATGAGCATCAAATACCATCTTTTTATGGCTCTTTCTATTTTCTTAAATGTATGTTTCATATTTATATAAATTTATAAGGTTTTGTAACTATGTCGTTATATTTTTATCCTCTAATATATTCATAAACTCTTCTCCTGTAATAGTCTCTTTTTTAAGGAGATATTCGGACAGCTCGTGCATTTTGGTCTCATTTTCGCGAATGATATTTTTTGCCTTTTCGTGAGCATTTTTCACAATTGAAAGGACAACATCATCAATTCTGGCAGCTGTTTTAGGAGAGCAACTCAATGACGTGTCGCTACTTAAATATGGATTGTTTACAGTTTCCAACGCCACCATATCAAACTCCTCGCTCATTCCGTAGCGAGTAACCATGGCACGAGCAAGTTTTGTGGCTTGTTCAATATCGTTGGACGCTCCTGTTGTAACTTTGTTGAAAACAACCTCTTCGGCGGCACGTCCTCCGGTAAGTGTGGCTATTCTATTTTCTAAATCTTCTTTGCTGTATAGGTTACGCTCGTTTTCGTCAATCTGCATGGTGTAACCGAGAGCTCCTGATGTGCGTGGGATAATTGTAATTTTATGCACAGGTGCTGAGTGTGTCTGCATTGCGGCAACCAAAGCGTGTCCTATTTCGTGATAAGCAATAATACGTTTCTCTTCGTCTGAAATTACTTTGCCTTTGCGTTTTGCCCCTGCGATAACGGTTTCGATACTCTCCTCCAAGTCGCTTGTTGTTACGGTGTTGCGATTTTTTCTAACGGCTCTAAGAGCAGCTTCATTCACAATATTTGCTATTTCGGCACCCGATGCGCCAGATGTTGCTCGTGCTATTAAATTCAAATCAATTTCGTCGTGCTTAATTTTTTTCAGGTGGACTTGCAATATGGCTTTTCGTCCCTCTAAATCAGGAAGTTCCATTTGTACCCTGCGGTCGAATCTTCCGGGGCGAAGCAGAGCTTTGTCTAAACTTTCGGGGCGGTTGGTTGCTGCCAAAATAACAACTCCCTTTTGCCCATTGAAACCGTCCATTTCGGTAAGTAGTTGGTTTAGAGTTTGTTCACGCTCATCGTTGGTAGTCATTCCATCGCGTCTTTTGCCAATGGCATCAATCTCGTCTATGAAAATAATACAGGGAGCTTTTTTGTTTGCCTGACTAAACAGGTCGCGCACTTTGGCAGCACCCATTCCAACGAACATTTGAACAAATTCGGAACCAGAAAGAGCAAAGAAAGGCACTTTTGTTTCGCCTGCTACTGCTCTTGCTATAAGCGTTTTACCTGTTCCCGGAGGACCAACTAATAAAACACCTTTGGGCAGTGTGGCACCTATATCAGCGTATTTTTTTGGATTATGCAGAAAGTCAACAATTTCGCTCAGTGACTCTTTGGCTTCTTCCTGTCCAGCAACGTCGGCGAATGTGGTTTTTATCTCATCTTCGGCATAAATCTTTTCTTTGTTTTGTCCAAAGCTCATATAGTTTCCGCCGAGTTTTCCGCCCATCGACCTCATTGCGTTTCGCCAGATAAAGTAGAAAATTACTCCGGGCAATACCCAGAAAAGCAGGAAGTTTAAAATTGGGGAGTTTTCGCGAGGAATGGTTTCGCTAAATTCGATTTTTCCGTTTTCGTTAGGACTCTCTGCCAGCAAAAGTCGGTCAACTAAATTGTCATCGCTCATTCTGCCAGTTTGAAAAACGACATCTTGTGGGTCGCCTTTTCTATCAACTTCGCTGTTGGATGTGGTAAAAAAGACTTTGTTCCCGTCAATGTTTACCTGCTTGACTAATCCCGAGTCAACTTTGTTGAGAAAAGTGCTGTATGTTGTCGGAATAATTTTAGGTTTGAAGAGGTAAGGAAATACTAAAGAGTTAAGTATCAGCAATAATGCCATTGTCCATAAGAAGCTTCTCCAGTTGATATTGGGCTTTCGCGGAGAATTATCAGTTATGTTATTTTTGTCCATTTTGTTTAAATTAAATTGTTATTTAGTTTTATTAATTATTGCTCATTAGTTTGTCATATTTTATGCAATTTGACAGAATTTTTTTGGCATCTTTTTCATTTAATTTTATTGTTGCAGCATCTTTACCTATTTCCACCAATCTCTCCTTTTTGTCTAAATCAAACAATTTCGTTTGTTCCAATCCGTGAACTTCAATAAGAATATCACACAGTTGTCTATCTTCCAGCACATTAGCGTTAGACATCATTCTGAAAGTATGTTCAGTTATTGACTTCATAGTCAATGGCTCAGGAAGTTTATACATCAGCGAAACGTTGCTTGCAATTACGTATCGACATTGGTTGCGAATAACAGATACAGGTAGGTTTTTAAAAATACCGCCGTCAGAATAATAATTGCCGTTGATTTTTTGTGGTTCAAAAAGAATGGGTATGCTACATGAAGCAACTACCGCTTCAACCAAATTCTTGCCTTCTGAAAATACATGTGTAGTAGAATTATACATATCGGTCGCAACAGCAACAAAAGGAATATTTAGTTCTTCGAAAGATTTTGCCCGTAAATGTTTACGAAGAAAATTTGTAATACCGGAAGTTTTAAAAAACCCCGATGTGGGCTTGGTAATTTTTACCAACTTTATAAAATTAATATTTGCCGAAATTTCCAAAATCTCTTCAGGGGAATATCCGTCTGCGTAAAGAATACCTACAAGCGATCCCACACTTGTTCCTGCGATAATTTGAGGTTTTACGCCACGTGCATCCAATGCGCTTAACACACCTAAATGAGCATATCCGCGTGCGCCTCCGCCACTTAGCGCATATCCCAAATTATATGGATATACAGGTAATTTATCAGCCAAAATATATAAATTTTAAACTACAAAATTAACAAACAGTGTGTAAGTTACTTTGTCTAAAATTCACATATAGTTGTCTAAAATTCTCTTTATATCTATTCTCTAAATTGTGTGGGCGATAATTTGGTTTGCTTTTTGAAAAATTTGCTAAATGAGGATGTCTCTGAAAATCCGAGTTTTTCTGAAACTTGACTAATAGTTAGCTCTTTATCGGTTAACAAAATCTTTGCATGATCGGTTATTTTTTCATTGATAAAAGTGCCGGGAGATTTGCCTGTGGTCGTTTTAATTGCTTTAATCAAGTGTTTTGAAGATATGTTTAGTTGATTGGCAAAAAATGCAGTTTTATTACTAATTTTTATCGGTCGTAGAAGTAGGTTAAAAAATGAGTCGGTAATTTCTTCGTTTCTTGTAGAAAGGGTTTCTACTTTTTTGCTTTTCAGGAAAATTTCGGCTACTTCGCAGACAAAAACCAAAAACAGATTACGTAATGTTTCTTGTTGAAATACAGAGCTTTTGGTCTCTCTTTTTCTATAAATTAGTTTATAAATATCGATAAGAATTCGCTGCTGCTCTTTAGTAAGGTCGGTAAGTGTATATTGATGATTGTTAATTTGACGGAAAGGCTTTACAAGTTGAGCGTTTACGATGTTTTTAGCCAGAAAATCGAGTGCGACGAACAAAAGTATGCCGTGATATTCTCTTTTTGAACGGATAATATGTACAATCGAAGAGGGGTGTGCAATAAGCAAGGTCAATGCCGTTATATGGTAATCTACTTGATTGATACTTATGTCGATATCGCCATCGGTACACATTAAAATACCAACATACTCTTTCATGTCGGCAGTTGCATTTTCGATTACTGGGAGTACGCCGTGGCAGAAAAAATAATCTTTCTCCTGCCACTCATAGCCAAGATTTATAATAGCCTCTCGTAGCGTAAGATGTGAATTTTGTGAGTGATTTGTCATTTAGTTATTGCGCCGACTTGGTTTTGTAAGTTGTTGATAATCACCGCTTATTTTAATCTTTTTATTTCTGCTTTAATCTGGTTTATTACATCTTTATTGGCTATTTCTCCGTCTAAACTAAAAACAATAAAAACGTTACCTTTATAGATATCTTTAAAACTATCAAAGCTTGCTCTCATTCTTTCTGAAACAGAATAGTTTCCGAAATTTGACTGTGCGGTTACGGGTTTTATTTGTATGCCAAAAGCTTTTTCTTCTGTCACATATCCAAGATAGTCGATATCACCTGCGTGGTCTAGATCAGCTGAACTTTCTTCAAAATGCACATCAGGAAATATTTTTGCTAAACCGTCGTTTACTACTGATTTTTCTCTCAAATAGCCATCATAAGTTCTGTTGATTGTCAAGTTATAGATATAATTATAGCAATCCTCTTTTGTTAGAGCGTTAAACGCTTCTTTCCATTCGGGGATAACTACTTGTGTGATTTTTTCGTAAAGTCTTTCTCCAAGCTCTTTCAGACTCTCTTTAGTTATTTTGAAACTGTTTTTTCCTGCTGTTTTGGCGTTTTCAAAATACCACTGTTCCCACTCCTCAATAGTGTTTGGCTGACATTCCCTAATTAAAGCCATCACTGCTCCGACTTTGTTGGGTCTTGAAAGTTGATAAGTTTGTGTGGCATAGTTGAGTACCTTTTCTTTCTTGCCAAACTCTAATGAATATCTTTTGGTTTTCTTTCTATCCATTGGCTAGTGAGTTAAATTTATTTTTGTATTTAAAATCGATAGAGTTATCTACTAGTGCCAATTTATTCTTTAGCAAATGTGCATTTATAAAGGTCTTATTTTCAAGATACAGATAAGCCATTAAATTGTTCTCGTGGTCGTGCTTTGTTTTGTCGTATCTGAGAAAGACCTTTTGTCCGCGAAGTTTTTCGGTCAAAAACTCTGTTGCTTCTTTGCCGTTAGATTTGGGATTTTGTTTTATTCCTATTAGACGTATAATCAGGTCGTTATTCAGACGTATGAGTTCTGGGTTAATTATCTCTTTTACAGAAAAATAATCCTCTCGTTTTCCAGTACTATCGGCATCTATTTTTGAACCATATTGAATTTTCTTAATATCAATTTTTTTGTCTAACTTGTGTGTATCAATAAATTGGTATGGTAGCTCGTTGATTTTTTTCGTAAAGTCGGTTTTAATTTCAGTTTGTTTAATAATTTTCGTTTCTACTTTCATAAAAGCGTCATCAGTACCAATTTTTTCTTTTATAATTGGGATAAAATCTGGATTGATCTCGTAGCCAACTGAATTTCTATTTAATTTTCTTGCAACTTGAGCAGTAGTGCCACTTCCCATAAATGGGTCTAAAACAGTTTCTCTCGGAAATGAGAACATTCTGATTAATCGTTGTGGTAACTCTTCGGGGAACATTGCCAAATGCTTATCTTGTTTTGCTCCAGGAAAATACCAATGACCATTAAAGTATGTATTCCACTCCTCGTTTGTCATAGCAGAGTTTTCTTTTTGCTCTTTGGTGGGTTTTGGTGCGTTTCCTTGTTTTTTGAATAGCAAAATATATTCAAAATCTAACTTTACAATTCCGTTTCGTGGATGAGGATAACTTCCCATTATACTTGCTCCACCGGACGTATTCATTGTAGTTTGTTTTTGCCATATAATTTGTCCCATAAAATCGAAACCTATTATCTCACAAAACTTGATAATTTCTGTGTGGATAGGTATTATTTTGTAACGTCCGTAATATGTAGAGCGTGCAAATTGGTCGCCAATGTTTACACACAGACGACACCCCTTATGTAGAACTCTAAAACATTCAGCCCAAGTAAGATTCAAATTGTTAATGTAGGTTTCGTAATCATCGTGAAATCCAATTTGATTTTGAGTCCCATAATCCTTTAGTTGCCAATATGGAGGAGAGGTAACAATCAAATGAACACTCTCATCTTTCAATTCGCTCATTTGACGACTGTCACCATTGATAATAGTATGCGTTGTTTTGTAAATCATTTTCGAGCTTCCGAAGTTTCAATTATTAAATATGAAACACGAAGTTACTAATTTTTTAGAAAAGATTAAACTTTAAAAAGCACTGTTTCTTTAACATGCTGAAAATAAACAACTTTTATTTATTCCACCTTTATAAACCTCTTTAGTTCAAAATCATAGTCATAAATCTCGCCTTCCTCGATGTGATACCACCAGCCCATTATAGTTATATCGCCATTTTTTACAGCCTTACGGATATATGGGTACTGCATTAGGTGTTCAATTTGCACAACAACGTTCATCTGTTCGGTTAACACGCTGCGCTCTTCAACGGAAATAATGTTGTTAGCTATCTGTTCCTCTACAATCTTTTTGACGGGTGCTGCCAGCTCGAGCCATTTTTTTGTATGTGGCAGAGATCTCATCTCTTTTGCACTGCTGTATAGTGCGGCACAACCGCCACAGTTTGAGTGCCCGCAAACAACTATGTTGTTTACTTGCAGTTGTTTAACGGCATATTCAATTACCGCCGAGGTGGCTACAAATGTATCTTTGTTTCTATCGTATAAAGGTACAAAGTTGCCGATGTTGCGAACAACAAATAGTTCGCCTGGAATTGTACCAGTAACTAAATTTGGCACTACACGCGAATCTGAACAGCCAATATATAGCGTATGCGGATTTTGATGCTTGCCTAATTGGGCAAAAAATTCCTTTTTCGGAATATGTTCATTGCTTTTAAAGCCTCGAATCCCCTCGAACAATCTGTTGTAGTTAGGTTGAGGGTGATTGTCGTCTTCACGCGTTGTTTTCATAAGTTTATAATTTAAACGTGTTTTTATGTTAAATAGATATTTTTTAGTGGTAGTTTCATATTCACCAACATTAGCTATAAAATAATACTCCTCATTGGTATTGAAATATCTCTCAAATCCAGCTTTATCAATAGGTTGCTTGTTTTTGACAAATGACTGAAGTGTGTAAATTTTCAATCCTATTTCGTTCGAGATAAAGTTGTACAAATCATTAGGAGTGGTTCCATAGTAGTCGCTGCCACCTTTTCCGCACTCAAATATAATTGTGGGTTTATTCTTTTTTAGCAAATTCTTTGCGCCTTTCAGAACTCCAAACTCTCCGCCTTCGACATCGATTTTAATTAAGTGGATTTGCTCATCCGTAGGGATAATTTCATCTAAAGTTTTCAGAGTAACTTTTATCTCCTCAATATCAGGATTTGAAATATCGTACCGTCTTCTTTTTAATCCACTGTACGCCGGCGCATTTTTGACAAGCTGAAAAGTGCTTTCTCCACCGCTGTCAGAAAGAGCGTAGGGAAAAATTTCTACTTTTTTATTTTTATACCTTGATTTCAGGTTATTAAATAGATAAGGAATTGGCTCAAAAGCATAATGTTTTCCTTTGGGCGCGTATCTGAGCATTAAATCTAATATTTCACCTTTGTGACAACCAACATCAATACAATTACTATCACGTTTTAGGTGTTTCTTTAATATCTTTTTTGTCAGTCTGTCGTATTTAAGGTTTTTTGTCAGGTCTAAGTGAAGAAATATTAATATCTCTCTAATGGTATTTTTGATTATGCTCATAAAAATTTTTATTGCAAGTTTGACGAAAGAAAGTTACTTGAAAATTAAATATACACTATCAATTATCGTGCATTTTTTTGTAAGTTTTCTCAATGATATCGTCTATCTGAGTGTAGAACTGTTCTATTTCTGATTTAGGAGGCATTTTATTTCTCCATTCGTTTAGCTTCTTATCAGTTTCGTCGAATATGTTTTTCTCAACTGGCTCAATAACCTGAATGTATCCGTTGTTTTCTTTATTCACTAATTTGGATATTTGTAAATAGTGGTATCCGTCCGGATTATCTATTGGATAGCACTCTTTTGACAGTATTCTGTTATAATGATTTAGTTTTGAGTTCTTTAGCGAATCGTCGTAAATCATTGTGTTTGGCAACTCCGCTTCACTTATCCAAAGAGGCACTGTGATACATGTATTCGGAAACCCAACTGCTGTCCACATTGTTGTGAATTGTGGTAGTTCGTTCTCTTTAACTCCTTGAATAACAATGTTAGAGGCTGAGCCAAAACTTGTAATTAAGTTGTCGGAGTGTATAAATTTATCGCTTGCAGGCTCATTTTCAAACATCTCTCTGTAATTGTTTTTGGTTATTGGATTGTACAAACATCTTGAGAAATTTTGTATTACAGTGCGATAATCAAGAGGTTTTTCTTTTACAACTTCGGTAAAAAGTTTTTCGGCTGTTTGTAGTCTTACAAAACCGTATCCAACATTGGGTTTTCCTGTTTCAGAAAAGTTAGTTCGCAGAATATATCCATCAGGGGCTACACTTGGGTCGTTTGCATCATATTTTTTCCAAGTGTAATTGTTTACTTCGTAAAAAGCAGCGCCGCCTTTTGCATCTATCACTCCAAAGTGAGCAGCTAAACCCATTGGTTTTTCGGTGTTAGAGAGCAATTTTTCAAAATCTTCTAAAGTTTTGCATGTTTCTAATGCTTTTTTCATAAAAAATCCCTCCCTGTTTTTAATTTTTGCGGTGTCCTTGAGATTTACGTTAAACGATGCACTATTCATAATTGCAAATCCCACTTCGTTGTTTCCAGCCCACACTTCGTTGCCTAAGCTGTCGGCAGAATTAACAATTCCTATAAAAGCATATTTCCCATCTTCAGCGGGATAATTTTTTACGTAGTTTTCTAAAAAATCGGTATCGCGCAATTTCCAAATTAATGCGCGTCCGTCATTAGTGGCTTTGCCTGATATTACGGCGGTTGTACAGCAATAACCTTTTTCCCCAAAAAGGAAAAAGATTATTATAAGAAAATGCTTAATATATTTCATGTCTCTATAAGTTTTATATTAGCAAATTTACAAAAATAGCGTGAACTGCAAGTATAATTTAGTTGCATTTATTATCTTGTAATCTGTTTCAATGCTAAAACATCAAGATATATGAGCAACATATTTTCATCAACTATAAGAAAAGCTGGATTAATAAGAGTTGCAGACAAAATCAGATATTATATTCTCTTAATAAAAACATCTAAACAAAGACGTGATTTTAAACGAAAAAATCCAGATGTGATCTTGCCGCCACCATATTTTTTGTACGAAACTTTTAATTTGAATTATTTTAGTTTTTACGACAAAAGCATCGAGACAGCAAAGTGGTTGATAAGTTTTTTAGAGAAATATAAAAAACTTGAAAACGTAAATATTTTAGATTGGGGTTGCGGACCGGGCAGAGTTATACGACATCTCCCATCTTTTATTGACAGCTCGTGTAAGTGCTACGGCACTGATTACAATAAAAAATACATAAAATGGTGTAGTGACCATATACGCAATGTTTCTTTTACTACTAACCAATTGCAACCACCTTTAGAATACCAATCAAACTTTTTCGATATTGCTTATGGTATTTCAATTTTCACTCACTTGTCAGAAGAGATGCACTATGCTTGGTTTAATGAGTTAATGCGAGTTCTGAAACCCGAAGGAATTTTATTTTTAACACTTCACGGTTCAGCATTTACCGAAAAATTAACCGACATAGAGAAAAAACAGTTTGAAAGCGGAGGACTTGTAGTAAGGGGCACTACCAAAGAAGGGCACAGAACATTTGCAGCTTTTCAGTCAGAAACATTTGTAAAAAAACTAATCGGCGAAAACGCTGTTTTAGAGCATGTTGCAGGAAAGGTTGTTGACGGAAAACCGCAACAAGATATTTGGATAATTAAAAAAACAAAAGATAAACCGAAATAAAAATATTTACGTTGCGTTTTTTACAAACTTTAATCCGAAACAACAATGAAGGCAAAAATCATTAAAACAGTTCTACCGCCGATACTTGGAATAATAACCGTACTTGCAATTTTGGTGATACTCAATCTTATTATGTACAATGGTGACGCTTTTAGCAAACCCGACAACGGTTTTTTCACGCTTTTTGTACCAATAACAACGCTTATTGCCATAATAATTCAGTTCACTTTGACGCTACCCTTTTGGGAAAAATTTCAATCTCGAAAAAAGGTTTGGGGATTAACACTAATCCCATTTACTATAATACTTTGTATAATATTGGGATTGCTCTTTGGACTACTATTTTGGGAAAGAGACCTTGGATTTAGCGAATTTGTCTACGTCTCACTAACAGGTATTATCGCCTTTTTTGTCTATTGGACAGTTAACATACTGGCATTAAGACAGATAGAATCTAAGTTGAAAGGCGGTGCACTGAGCGAGGTCGAAGTGTAAAAGTTAAAAGCGTTGCACTGAGCGCAGCCGAAGTGTTAAAAGTAGGGACAGGGCATGCCCTATCTCTACAAAAAATGCCATGTTTTTGGGTATTTATGAAACGTAACCAATTTGTAAAAGCGTAAAGTCTTATGCTGTTATAAAATAAGAAAATATATTGTAAAATTCTTATTTGGAATAATTATAAATATGCTACCTTTGCAGATTAAAATCAGGGTTAAAAAATTGTAGTTATAACTCCATGAAACGAACGCAGTTGACTATATTTAGCAAATCAAAGCACGATTATAAATTGTGTTCGTTTTGTCTATCCTCACGCCAGAAAAAATACAAGTATGTAAAACATCTGTTGCTGATACTCTTTTTGGCGTATTACAGTAGCATCACGTTTTTTCCTCACTCTCACATAGTTGACGGAGTAACCATTGTTCACTCGCACCCTTACAATCCCTTTTCAGAAGAGAGTCCGACAAAGCATAATCACCAAAAAAGTGAATATGTTTTAATTCAGCTCTTATCATATTTTGTAACTACAGTCTCTTTTGGCGCAATCTTGTTTGTTGCAATAAAGGTAAACTTTAAAGATGTCATTTACCCAAAAAATGACGAAGTTTTCTCAAATCTTCACTTTTTCTGTTCGAACGGTTTTCGTGCGCCACCTTTAGCCGTTCTAAACTAATATCACTATCTTTTTTTATTGCTCAGTTTATCATGTTGTAATACCGATTGGACATACACTATAGTCCAAACTTCGCTATCGCTCTTTTGAACTATGTGTCTGTAACATCGGTATTTACCATTGTAAAATTTTAAAAATATTGGACTATTTTAAAATTACAATTGGTATAACATTAATCAAAAGAACATTTTTTCAACTAATTTTAACAAAATGCTTATCTTTACAGTACTATATCGTAAAAATAGCGTGAAGTTTTTCAGCAAACCTTTATCAATTAAGAGAAATCTGCCTTTTGAGTGAACTATTAATAAACTATATAAACTATGAGACAATATCCACTTATTTTTCTCAGCTTATATTGTATAATGCTTCTCAATCCATTGTATGCACAGCAAAATAAAGACATAGAACGAGATTCTATTAGATCCGATAGCATTTTTAAGGAAGCGTGGAAAATAAAATTTAAAAACCCCGACTCTGCATTAATCCTTACTCGCGCGGGAATGGAACTGTCAAAACAGAGTAAATCTCTGCAAATGTCAGGTTATAGAAATATTTCTGTAGCCTATTCTATTAAGGGAGAGTTAGATACTGCTGAATATTACTGTTTAAAGCATCTTGAAATAGCCCAAGAGCTAAACATTCCAAAATCCATTGCGGCTGCATATCAAAACCTTGGCATAGTAGCCAGCCAGAAAGGGTATAATAGACAGGCACTTGAATACTATAACAAAATTACAGAGATTGCCGAAAAGACAGGAGACTCTTCGTTAGTAATGAGAAATTTGGTTAATGCAGGATTAAGTTACTACAAACTTGGCGATTATACCAAAAGCATAACCATTCTAATGCGCGGTTTGAAAATTGCCGAAGAAACAAAAGACACCAACAATATTATTAATTATACAAAAAATTTGAGCGGTGCATATCATGCAGTCAACAACTTAGAGTTATCACTAAAATGGGCATTATATACCTATTCAATTTCAACTGAAAAGAACGATTTAAGAGGTATTGGACTTGCCTGCAATACACTCGGGGCTATCTACTTGGACATGAAAGATTACGATAACTCCATCAAGTATTTCAACATTGATTTAGATATTAAAAAAAAGATAAAAGACAAAAGAGGCGAAGCAGCTGCGTTGCACAGCTTAGGCAACGTTTATGCCATAAAGGGTGATTTCGAAAAGGGTGAACTTTATTATCGTAACTCCTTGCTACTTAAAAAGGAGACTGGCGATAATGAATCTATAGCCTGCACGTATAACTCCCTTACAGCAACATATATCGACAAAGGAGATTTACTGAAAGCACAGTCATCTATCGACTCGGCTCTGTTTTATTCACGATTAGCAGATGACGAAAAACTGTCAAGAAATATACTTGATAACCAAAAAATGTTGGCAGAGAAAAAAGGTGATTTTAAGACCGCATTAGCTTTTGCCGACAGCATAATGATTGCCAAAGATAGCATCTATAAAGAGGAGTTTAATAAGCACGTAGCAGAGTTGGAAACCATTTACAAAACTGAACAGAAAGAGAAAGAGATTGAAATTCAAAATGCTCTTATTCTAAACCAAGAGCTTAAAATTAAACAGGCTAAATTGATTACGTTACTTATACTTTGTGCATCAATCCTCTTTTTTGTAGTAATTGGGTTACTTTATATCAATTACAGAAAACGCCAAAAAGAGCAGTTGAAATTAGCACGAATCAACGAACAGCTTGCATTAGAAAAGTATAACAGCGTTTATCGCGATATGCAATTAAAGGTTATCCAAGAGAAAATAGCGGGACAAGAGGAGGAGCGCAGTAGGATAGCAAGAGAGCTCCACGACGGCGTTGGAGGTAATTTAGTTGCGCTAAAACTGCTGCTCGAACAAACTATGGCAGATCCAAACCCCGAGGATATCTCGAGCATATCGTCAAGGGTCGTCAAGACACTCGAAGAGGTGCGGTCTATCTCGCATAATCTTATGCCACCAATCTTTAGCGATATTTCAATTGACCAAGTCCTTCGCCTTCATATTGAAGACTTAAACAAATCGTGTGAGATTAATTTCAATGTGCTTTTCCTGACAAAAACCGGTTGGGAACAGATAGACACGAAGCTACAAGTTGAAATTTACCGGATAATTCAGGAGCTATGTAGCAATATTCAAAAATATTCCAACGCTACTCAAGTTGATATCCAACTATCGATTTTAGACAATACAATAAACGTTTTGATGGAAGACAATGGCTCTCCATTCGAGTACACAGCAAAAGGAATTGGATACAGAAATATTAAAGAGCGACTGTTGCAATTTGACGGTGTTTTTGATAAATCATCTGGGGGCAGTTCTGGAAACACTTACCATATTCAAATACCTGTGCTCCAGAAAACAACAAGTGAAGTATGAGACCAACTACAAAGAAAGTTCTTTTGGCTGATGATCACTCATTAATTGTTGAGGGATTAATAAAACTGCTCGAAACGGACTCAATGTACGAGGTTATTGGTATTGCCAAGAACGGAAAGGAGGCATGGGATATCTATGAAAAACACAATCCCGAGATTTGTATATTGGATATCGAGATGGCACACATAGATGGCATTGAATTAACAGAAAAGATAAAGGCTAAAAACCCCAAAACAATTGTTATTCTGATAACTATGCATAAATCTCCATGGATTATTGCCCATGCTCTTAATGCCAAACCAAACAGCATTTTGCTTAAAAATATGAATTGCGAAGATTTACATGCTGCAATAAATAGCACAGTTAGCACAGGAAGCTACTTTCATTCAGACGTATTAGGAATGATAGAACATAATTCACAGCGAATAGACAATATACTATCAGTTACATCTCGCGAACGTGAGGTTCTGGCTCTAATTGCAGAAGGTCTTACTACTCAAACAATTGCTGACAGATTATGTCTCTCGGTAAACACCGTTGAGACCTACCGAAAAAATCTACTATTAAAGTTTGGTGCTCCCAATATGGTGGGTTTAATTAAGAAAGCTACGGATTTAGGGGTGATATAATTTGAGATTTCTTCATTTTTCCTTCATTTTAACTAAAAAATCACGGAAAACCGTGAGGAGATTATTGATTTTTTATTAGTTTCTTTGTGAGAAGTGGTTTCAAATTTAAGACAAAATGTTGAGTTATGTAAATAATAATTCCATACCAAAGCTACAATT
>DAOSIN010000007.1:0-16120 GCA_035366675.1 Salinivirgaceae bacterium
TTCGCCTCGTTTTACATCGTCGGGAAGAATTTGTAAATGACTGTCGCTAAGTGCTTTTAGTATCTTTGTTAAAATGGGTTTGAAACCTGTACGATTCACAACAGGACTATTGATACCATTAGTTATCGAATCGATTACTAACTCTATTTGCTTGTCGTTTAGTCCAATTTCGATAGTGGGATAAGCCTCAAGCATTGCGCTTTTTAGTACGTTTAAGTCCTCACGCGTTTGTTGTACACTAAGTGTATCGGGGCTTACAAGTGTATTTGGTTCTACGAAAGTACTAACTAACCCAAATGGACTCATGGGATCGCTGGGCTTACTCTTTGCGTTGCTTATGCTCAAACGCAAGTTGGGTTTATCGAACTTTTTGTAGGCGTAGTGTAGTGTTCCAAGAGTGTCGCCCGCAGAGATTTTTTGACCAGTTTTGAAGAGCTTATCGCTACACAATCCGGACAAATACAGAGTGTTGCCATCTGCTATTTTGATGCCAAGACATCCTGTGTACAGGAGTACACTTTCGTAGCTTTTATTCTCAGCTGTGGTTTTGCAATTGTTTGTATTTGGTATGCATCCGGAACAATGAATTTGAGTGGCAGTGCTATTACTCTCGTATAGCTCATCATTTATGGTTCTGTTAGGACGACAACCTGAACCATACATGTAGGAGAGGGATTGATAGTGGACTATCGTAATTAATGACACAACACCATCGGTAGGGGCAATTACAACATCGTCAAGCGAACCAGTTATGAATAAATTATCGTAGTTCAACTCGTTGTCGATGTAGGTTTGAGGTTGGCTTAAAATGTTTTCGCCGGCTTGTTTACCGGCTATGGGCCAACGTAGTGTCTGTGCAGTGGCACCTATAGATGTCCAAGCCAGCACTATTGCTACAAAATAGTGTAAATTTTTCATGATTTTTGTGTTTGTAGAGTTATAAGGAATTTGCAATTTTTTCAACTATCCTAATTGTTATCATCAGCATACCATTCGCAGTAGCTTGTTGAGGTTTCGTATAGCTTTATACTATACAATTCTACATTGCTTGGCAACTCTTTACACAGCATATCCACAAAATCGCAAACAAGATTTTCGCACGTAGGTTCAAATGGTTTAACGATTATCTTGCCCTTGTATTGTTCAAGAAAAGAGTTCTTAAAAGACATTTCTGAAACCATTAAAGAGTGATCCAATGGATCAATAATTGATTTGTTTACTATGCTTTTTAACTCTCCAAAGTCAATGAGCATGCCATATTGTGGGCTATCAGTATCGTTACAAGGATACCCGGAAATAGTCACAAAAAGTTTATAGCTATGACCGTGAATATTATTACATCCCCCTAAATGGTTTTTTAGGAAATGAGACATCTCGAAAGAGAACTCTTTTGTTATTCTAACTCTGTTTTTATTTATCACTTCTGCGTGTGTTAATTAGTGTATAGGCAAAAAATTATGAGACTTGAAAGTACTCATTTTTCGAAAAAATTAACTTTGTTTCGAAAAACTTTTTAAATTTATACTTTTTTACGATACTGTGCTAAAAAATTTATAGTAACAAATCAATTATTTATATATTGCGGATATTTGTTGCGGGGATATGAATGGAGCTATTCTGTTCAAAATCAAGTCCATAATATAATCGTGTAACTATAACGAAGCACGTAAAAATCTGATTATTTAGCATGTAAATTCTATTAGATCACAAACTAAGAAAATTTAAAATATATATGAGATATTTTCATTTTTCGCTATTATTGTTTTTTGCAACACTTTTATCATTAGGTGTTTTGGGGCAAAGCAGAACAATTGATAGCCTATTAAGATTAGTGACAGTCGAGAAAGAAGACACTTCGAAAATCTCACTTTATATTAAATTAGGAGACTGTTTTGAAAAATCAAATCCAGATTCTAATCGCTATTTTACCTCAAAGGCTTTAGAATTAGTCAAAAGCATAGCTCAAAAAAGACGCAACGACAAATACGGACCTATTCTTGGTAAATATCAAGCTCGTTTAGGAAAAATTTATTATCAGCAAAAGCAATATGAAAAAGCTGTAGAATATTACTACCAATCAATAAAAACGTTCAAGCACTATGAAAAATCGAAAAATATCGAAATAGTTAATCATTCGAAAAGAGGGATAATTGACGGGTATTTTTACTTTGGTCTTATTTTTTCTGAAAAAGAGAATTCTGATAAGTCAATTGAATTTTATTCAGAAGCTATTAAACTCATGGAACAAGTTTCTGATTTTCAGGGTATGGCGCGTTCTTACAATAATATCGGAACGGTCTATTATTATCAAGGAAACTTGTTTGAAGCTATTGAATCGTACAATAAATCTATTGAAATTAGAGAACAAATAAACGATTTTGACGGTATTGCTAATAACTATTTGAATATTGGGGTGCTTTATACCGATCAGGGAAAATTTGATTTAGCAATAGAGAGCTATTTAAAAGCTCTAAAGCTTAAAGAAGAAATCGGCGATAAAGTGGGAATAGCTCACTGTTACAACAATATTGGAAATTTGCATGCCGAGCAAAATAGTTCCGAAAAGGCTCTAGAATATTATTTAAAAGCATTAGAAATACGTGAAAATATTGATGATAAAGAGGGAATTTCTGGTTGCTATACAAATATAGGAATAACCTATTCAGAATTGGGCAAATATGATAAAGCTTTAGAATATTACCAAAAAGCAATCCCTATATACACCGAATTGTTAGACTACAGCGGATTAGCTGATAATTATAATAACATGGGGATTGTTCATCGAAACAAAAGTGAATTTTTTAAGGCAATGGAGTTTTTCAAAAAAACTTTTACCATTCGGGAAAAAATGAACGACCGTCATGGCTTAGCTGCTGTTAATTCAAATATTGCCACAACATACTCCGATATGTCGAGCATAGTTGGCAGAGAAAAATCAGCCGAGTATCTTAAATTATCGCTTAAACATGGCTTAGATGCTTTACAATTATCCCAAAAAATAGGTTCTGTAACATTGCAAAAAGCAATTGTTGATGGATTAGTCAAGTCGTATAAGCTCAGTGGCGATTATGTTAAGGCTTTAGAATATGCTCAACTTAGCATGGAGCTTCGCGATAGTTTGTACAAAGAGGAGAAAGCAAAAGTTTTGGCTGAAATGGAGACTCATTATTTTTTCGATAAAAATCAACAAAAAATTGAAATACAGATTAAACGGCTTGAAAATCAACAACAAATCATTTCAAATGTAGAGAGGGAAAGCGAAAGAAAAAACACCTATTTACTTATTGCAATAATCAGCATTTTAATCTTGGTTTTCATTGCGATATTTTACGTGCGTAAAAGCAGACATAAACAAGATGAAACAAACAAACTATTATTGCGATTAAATAGAGAAATTTTGCAACAGAAAAAGGAAATCTTAATATTAAACAGTGAGATTGAACTTAAAAACAGCAATATTTTAAGCGATATTGAATATATCGGAGCTGTTCAGCAAAGCTTATTAGTCAGTCCACAAGCAATAAATGAAGTTTTTGACGACTACTTTTTAATTTTCAAACCGCGTGAAATATTAAGTGGTGTTTTTTATTTAATAAAACAGAACGAGCAATCGATATACATAGCGTTAGCTAATTCAATGGGGCACGGAGTACAAAATTTGCTTATAAATTTGTTGGGATGTGTGGTTTTAAATGAAATAGTACATAATAAAATTAGTTCACACACAAATTTTGCTCTTGATGAGATAAGAGAAAAAATAAAAAACAGTCTATCTCAAGTTGAAAGCCCTGATAACCAAGAAAAAGGATTGGCGATAGCATTTTGTATTATTAATAAAGTTTCAAAAAAACTTTACTATTCAGGAGCGCGAGTACCACTGTTGTTAGTTCGTCAGGAAGATAGTAAAACGGAACCTATTTTAGAGATTTTCGAACCTGATAGTCAGCTTATTGGAGTCAATACTGAAAATCAGTTTGTTGAGAAAGTAGTGCAATTACGCGAAAACGACTCCTTTTATATTTTTGCTAATGATATTTTGCAACTTGAAGATAAAAATAGACAAGAACTTACCGAAAAACAGCTACAAGAGACTATTCTTGCCAACAGCCACAAAAGCATGAATGAGCAGGGTAAAAACATAGAGACTGTTATTTCTGAGCTGCAAGGAAATAACGGTGGAGCTGACGATATTTTGGCTTTTGGAGTTAGGATTTAAGGTTTTGAAGCATAGCTTGAAACCTGTTTTTATTGATTAAACCTAAAACCAACAGATAGGTCAATACGACTTAAGCCCTCACGGTTTTCCAATTTGACTGTTCGTGTGTTAACTCCATTATCCACTTTAACTTTGGATACAGCTCCAGCAACAAGTGAAAGCTGAAATCCTACCGATGCCTTTTCTGACAATTTAATATCGTAACCGACATCTATGGACAATCCAATCGTATTACCAGTATATTTATAACTGTTGATAAAAACAGCGTTGTTTGAATGTCCCATATAGCCTAACGAATAGTTAATATAAAGGGCATTCTTTTTATTCTTATCAAAGTATCTCAACGAAAACAATGGTCCAATAAATGATGTCGTTATATCATCGCTCATCTTGCCGTATGCCATATGGTCTCCATCTTCATCTTCTACAACGATATTTATACTACTTGTTGATGTTTTAAAAAAGTAGCATTTAGCTCCAAATCCAAACCGCTCTTTAAGGTAATAGGTTAAATCTCCACCAAAGTGGAAGCCGTTTCTTAAATCTTTTAAATAGTCATCGAAACCATTTGAAAGACTTTCGGGAGTTTTACCTGTAAGGCGACTATATCCTATGTTAAATGCAAATCTTAAACGTTGAGGATTATTAGATTCAATAGCTTTATCTATAGGAGTTTCGCTCTTTTGAAAATAGTCAAATTGAATGGCTTTAATATCTGACTTGGACAGTAGGGTGTTTCTAATCTCATCATTATGTTTAAAAGTGAAATAGATGTTATCTGTTTCTACGGCTGTAATTTTACAATTGATTGAATCGCCATCGTTTGTAACTATTAAGTCCTGAGAGTAAATCGAATTGGAAATGAAAATTAAAAGAGCAATAATAAATGTGTGTCTCATTGGTTTTTGGTTTTAAAGTAATACTGATAGGACAGTTACTATAGTCCAAAAGAGCGATAGCAAAGTTTGGACTATGTATCTGTAACATCGGTATTTACAATTGTAAAATTTTAAAAAGATCGGACTATTTTAAAATTACAATTGGTATAACTTACAGTTTTACTTTTGGAAGGCAAACATACAGAGTTTTATTTTATAAATAATGTGTTTTTTTAAAATAAATTCCAACCTGTGTTAACCATTAAGGAGTTAAGGGGAATTAAGTAGAGACGGAGCATGCTCCGTCTCTACAATTAACAGACTGAAAGTCTGTTAATTGTATAAGAGAGACGTCACAATGTGACGTCTCTACAACGCCTTGACATTCAGTTGACTAATTGCTAATTGCCTTACATTTCCATGTCGTCCGTAAAATCTTCTGTTTTTTCGCCGTTAGTTCTCTGTTTTCTGACACCTTCGTTTAATTTGTAGCTAAATCCAATGGTTATTCTCGGCATATTTGGTTGACGATACGAGAAGTCGTAGAAATTGGTTCCTTCGGTGGTAAATTCCCAACGGAATTTACCAATAGGATTGCGCATTGATATTGAGATAGTTCCTTTTCTATCTAAGATATGATGTCTGTAACTTAATCCATTATTGTAGAATGCACCGCGTGTTCCCTGTGCACTAACCGAAGGAGAGAAATACATAGCGTTAGCAGTTAAAGTGCCATTTTTGCTTACTCTGAATGTGAGATTTGCACGAAATGTATGATTCATTGAACTTGTATTTACAGGCATATTGTTTGTAAAACCTTCGATTTTGTAATGAAAAAATGAATAATTACCGTCGAATTGAAGCCATTTAGTAAATGAGTGCCTTATGCTTGCCTCGATACCCAAAGATGAGTTTTTATTCATATTCTCAAATGTATTTAGCATCACCCCCGGATAGTTTTCTGGATCGTATAAACGTCTTACTCTTGAAATTGCGTTGTCAGTTTGTCTGTAAAACAGTGTTGCACTTGCTGTTGATTGTCCAAAATATCTCAAATAATTGATTTCCAAAGCGTGACTAAATTCAGGGTCAAGTTCCGGATTTCCTCGTCTAACACTGTAAGCGTCTGAGAATGACTCATAAGGATTTAGAAAGAAAATAAAAGGACGATTAACTCTACGGCTATATCCTGCCATAAATTTGTTGTTACCTGTTGAGTTGCTTAGGTGTATCGTTGGGAAAAGGTTAATATCCTCCTTAACACTTTTCGAGCCATCGGATTCTTGATGTAAGTTAATTCTGTAATATTCGGTTCTCAATCCTAATTGGAATTCCCATCTTTCAATTTTACTGCTACCCATTACATATATGGCATGTATTTGGTCGTCATATAACAAATGGTTAATATTGTTTGATAGCATATAAGGATTGTTATAATTGATGTTTTCGAAATCAATTTGTCTAAATCGTGATTTTGCACCCGTTTCAAATTTAAAGAAACTGAAAGGTTTAGCATAGTCTAATTGAATTGTTTGAGCTTTCTCTGCTGTCCATGAGCTATCCTGCCATTCAATAGTTTTAATATCATCTACAAACTCATCATTGTAATTAAAGCTATTGAAATTGTTGCCAGACATGGAGCCCATCACTTGTAACTCATGACCTTCGTTGTCGAACTTGTGTAGGAATGTACTGTTTACGTCGTAATTGTTGTTTTTCCCATTTGAGTTGTTGTTTGTTATCAGATTTAAAATTGTTGAGTCGGGGCTTGAGTGAGATATTTTTTGTTTGTTCTCCATTTCAGACTCGTTGCCTCCTAAACGCATTAAACTGTTTATACTTAGCGATGATTTTTGTGTTAAATCCACTTCATAACCTAATCGGAATGTATTGCCTATGTGATTCGATAATCTTTTGCCTTCTTCGATACGTGTAACAGTGTCGGTGTTAATAAATGTTTTTCTTTCTCCTCCCCTCTGTCCAGAGCGAGATGACTTATGGAGGTCGTAGCCAAACGTCAATGAGTGTCTTTTGTTTCTATAATTGAGGTTCGCCGATACGTTGTAACGGTCTATCATGCCTATCCAGCCTGAGTTTCCTGCGCTCAAATCTAACAAACCATTCAAGCCGCTCTTTGTATCCTTTTTCAAGGTTACATTGATAATTCCTGTTAATCCGTCTGGTTCATAGCGAGCTGAGGGGTTTGTAATAACTTCAATATTTTCAATACTCGAAGCTGGTATCTGTTTTAAAGCGTCGTTACCTGTTAATACTGTGGGTTTTCCGTTAATTAAAACTGTGAAATTGTCGCTGCCACGTAGAGTAATATTACCTTCGTCATCGACTTCAAAACCCGGTGTATTTTCTAAAACCTCAACGGCTGTAGTCCCGACAACATTGGCGTTTCCTGCAACTTGAACAACCTTGCGGTCGATTTTATAAATTATCTCGTTGCGCCTGTCGGTAACCACAGCTTCTTGCAGTGTTATAGCCGAAGGGTTGATAGTAATGGGTTTTAACGTTATAGTTGGATTTTGTGGAGTAATCGTAATTCCTTGTAAAGTGTATTTCTCATATCCAATAAATTGAACAACCATATAGTATTTTCCGGGACGTTTTGTCTCGATTTCGAAACCGCCATCTTCACCAGTGATAGCGCCATTGACCATAGAGCTGTCGCGCTGGCTGAATAATACAACATTAGCATACATAACAGGTTCGTCATCTTGGCTATCGAGAATTGTTCCGCGTAGATAAAACTTCATTCCTTGTGGTGGTTGTGCAAAAACCGATGTCAATGTAATTATTGACAATATGGAGGATAAAAAAAGTGTTTTGTACATAAAAACTATGGGTTAAAAATTTAAAACATCATATAGACAAAAGGAGAGCCAAAAGGTTTATTCGGTGGGATAAATTTTTATTATTTAATCTTAAACCGAATAATACCGATTGGACTATATTTAAATTACAATTGGTATAATTTGGTAATAGAGGTTGCGTGGTAGAAGCAATTAACAATTATTAACGTGGGTGATGTTTTTGAAGGCGGTGACTCATAAGTGCCCAACTGCTGAGTTACTTCGATATTCGTGCTCAGTCACGTACTTCATGTACGCTCCTTCGCCCTCAATCTCAGTGCCTTGCATTTGGACACTTCTGAGCCACCTTACCATTTTTTTGTTAAATGTTACTTTTGAGACAGCCTCAATCGCCACAATTGTAATTCCATAAATAAGGTCGATTGCTTTTATCGTATTAAAAACAAGCAATAGAGAGATGAATTGCTTATTTTTGTACCTAAAAACAACAGTATAATGCAGAAAGAGCTTACCGAAATAAGTAAAATAGGCGAGTTTGGCTTGATAAATAAGATATCAGATGCCGTAAAACTTTATAACCCCGAATCAGAGAAAGGTATTGGAGATGATGCTGCAATATTGAATTTCAATGGCAGCAAAATTTTAGTTGCTACCGATATGTTGACCGAAGGCGTGCACTTCGATTTATCCTATATGCCTCTGCAACATCTAGGATATAAGGCAGTTGCAATAAATCTTTCAGATATCTATGCAATGAATGGCGAGCCTAAACAGATAACAGTTTCGATTGGCTTGTCGTCAAGATTTTCGGTTGAGCATGTCGAGGAGATTTACAAAGGAATAAATAAAGCTTGCGAGTTGTATAAGGTTGATATTGTGGGTGGAGATACTGTTGCCTCGCTTAGCGGACTTATAATTTCCATTACAGCCATTGGAGTAGTAAATTCAAAAGAGATAACTATGCGTAGCGGTGCTCAAGAGAACGATTTGATATGCGTTTCAGGAGATTTAGGTGCTGCCTACTTAGGATTAAAACTTTTGACACGTGAGAAAGCTGCCTTAGAGGTCGCACCACATCAGCAGCCACAATTTGGCGGATATGAATATTTGATAGAGAGACAGCTAAAACCAGAACCACGTCGTGATATTTATAATAAGCTAAAAGAAGCCAGCATAATACCAACCTCAATGATTGATATAAGTGACGGATTATCAAGCGAATTGATGCATATATGTAAAAGCTCGGGAAAAGGTTGCCGTATTTATGACGAAAAAATCCCCATTCACGAGCAATCAATTAGACTATGCGATGAGTTTAATATTGACCCAACGATACCTGCCCTTAATGGTGGGGAAGATTACGAGCTTCTTTTTACTATTAAACAGTCTGATTATGAGCGAATAGAGAAAATTGAAAATGTGTCAGTTATAGGGCATATAACATCGTACAAGGATCTGTGCGAAATTGTTTTCCGAGATGGTACGGCAGTGCCTTTAACAGCGCACGGGTGGAACGCTTTTGAAAGTTAAAAGTTGAAAGTTGAAAGTTGAAAGTTGAAAGAATTTAGCTCTTTGCTTTTGGCAGTTAGCCGTTGGCATTTAATAGGGCAAATATTGTATCAATAGCCATTAGGTTAACACACATGTTTGTGGACTTTAGCCTATTAATAATTAGCAATGCTCGTACTGAGCGAAACTGAAGAGTTCGTTCTCGGTGGCTGAGCTTGTCGAAGCCACCACAAAGGAACCTGTGAAGGTCACTTCGATGGTTATTGAGCTTGCCGAAATGCAGGTTAAGTGACCGCACTTTGGCAATTTTTTAAATATTTCATTATCGAACGCATCTTGGAATAAAAAGAGTAGATTTGCCTACAAGTTGTTTTGTAGTTCGTAAACCTTAATATATTGGAAAATCCAAAAGAAATAGCCTCTGTTTTACCCGAAAATCCTGGTGTTTATCAGTTTTTTGACGATAAAGGAGCGATTATTTATATCGGGAAAGCAAAAAATCTTCGACGAAGGGTGTTATCATATTTTACTAAAAATCATGATAATGCCAAAGTTCGGGTCATGGTTAGGCGAATCAGAAGAATTGAGCATATTGTTGTCGATACCGAAATAGATGCTCTACTTCTTGAAAACAGCCTGATAAAGAAGCATCAGCCTCGTTATAATATCCTGCTTAAAGACGATAAAACCTTTCCTTGGATTTGCATAAAAAACGAACCCTTTCCACGCCTGTTCTACACGCGTGAAATTGTTAACGATGGTAGCGAATATTATGGTCCATTTACATCGGTTTATATGGTTAAAACGCTGATTGATTTTCTTAGGAAAACGTACTCTATTCGTACTTGCTCTCTAAATCTGACACGAAAGAATATAGAAAGTAAAAAATTTAGTAGCTGCTTAGAGTTTCAGATTGACAATTGTAAAGCACCGTGCATTGGTTTACAAAGCGAAGAGGATTATTTAGAAGCCATTCCACAAATCAAGAATATTTTAAAAGGTAATATTAGCGAGGCTATTCTGCACTTTAAAAACAGTATGATTTCCGCAGCGGAAAGCCTGAATTTTGAAGAAGCTGAACAAGCGAAACAGAAAATGCAGCTGTTGGAGAATTATCAGAGCAAATCTACAGTAGTAAATTCCAAGATTAGCAACGTTGATGTTTTTTCACTTGTTAAAGACGAGAAGAGTTGTTTTATTAACTATCTGAAAGTTGTGCAAGGCTCTATAATACAGTCATATACCACCGAATTGCAATTACATCTCGACGAAGACAGGGTTGATATACTACAAATGGCAATTATTGAGATTCGCAATAAACTAAAAAGTGTATCCAATGAAATAATAGTTCCGTTTAACCCTGAGTTGGATATGGAGGGGATAAAGTTTGTTATTCCCAAAAGGGGCGACAAACGTAAACTGCTTGAGCTATCGGAAAAGAATGCAAAATATTATAGGTTAGAGAGGTTGAAAATGTCTGAAAAAGCTAATCCTGCGCTGAAAACTGAGCGTATACTTGCTCAAATGCAAAAAGATTTAAGACTTCCTAAGCCCCCTGTGCACATGGAGTGCTTCGACAATTCTAACTTGCAGGGAACGAATGCAGTATCGGCGTGTGTTGTGTTTAAAAACGCAAAACCGTATAAGAGTGAGTATCGTAAGTTTCACGTAAAAACGGTTGAAGGTATTGATGACTACACTACAATGCACGAAGTAATTACGCGCCGTTACAAACGATTATTAGACGAGAACAAACCGTTTCCCGACTTGATTGTAATTGACGGAGGCAAAGGTCAACTGAACGTTGCCTACGAGGCATTGAAACAGCTTGGCATTGAAGAAAAAGTGTCGTTAATTTCTATTGCCGAGCGACTTGAAGAGATTTTTATACCGCATGACTCTATCCCTTTGTATATAGATAAAAACAGCTTGACCTTAAAAGTTATACAAAATATTAGAAACGAAGCCCACCGTTTTGGGATTACTTTTCACAGAGACGTCAGAAGTAAAAACTTTGTACAATCCGAGCTTGACAATATAAAAGGTATTGGTCCTGCGACAATTAGAACCCTTTTATCGGAATATAAGTCGGTTGAGGGAATAAAAAAAGCTACACACGAGCAGCTTGCTCAGAAAATAGGTAAAAACAGGGCAGATATTATTTTTGAGCACTTTCATAATATAAAAGGTTGAAGTTTGCACTCCAACCCTGCAAATCATGAAATTTAACTGATTATAAGATAATCCCAAAATAGTACCTCGATTGGTAATAGGCACTATTTTAAGTTTATATATGTTTGACAACGTTAGTCGTCATCATCCTCTTCGTCATCAAACACTATAGGTTCGTCGTATTCTGCTTCATCCGAATCCTCTTCGTCATCGAAGTCGCTATATTTCTCCTCGTATGTCTCTTTTACTTCGTCTTTTAAAACACCATCGTCATCGAAGTCATCATCGTCTTCGACAATTTGCATGGCTTCAGATTTTGTCATTTTAACCAAATAGTAACACTCCTCAGCTTCAAATGGCAGAGCACTAACTAATTTACCTTCACGATCGGTGTATGTGACTAAGTTTTGTGTATAGCCCTCTGGGTATGCAAGTTTAATTTGCTCTTTTATATCCTCAGAAAGCTTTTCATAATCTTTTAAAATGCGTGGTTTTTGTCCGTTCATAGCATTTAAAATCAATAAAAAGTATTTGTGTTAATAAATTAAAGTAATTAATAGTTATCTGTCGCCAAATATCAATATTTTTTTTTTAATAAAACAAATCTACAATTAAAGAAAATGCATCTTTATTAATTTTTATTAATTTAATCCAGAACTGCGTGTTAATTGTTTTTTTTAATAACAATTAGATTTAATTGTACTTGTTTGTTACCTTTGGACCGTTATCATTAAAAAGAAACGGGTTATTACAGCCTAAGATAGATATGCAAAAGCTTGATTGTAAGGGATGTAAGAATGGTAAAACTTTAGACTGAAAAATTTTTAAATGTATGAGAGCCCTGAGAGAGAAATTTCAAGAAGTATTAAATAATGGATCCATCGGTATTTATCTGATGACTTTTATTATTCCTATTAGTTCTAGACCTTTAGGAATAGTTACGGCAATTGTTTTTCTTGAAGCTTTAATACGGAAACAAATCTCAACAAAAGAAAATATCTTAAAACAACTCACTTGGAGAAATCCAGGAGTATGGCTCTTTGCCTTTTATTTTATGCATATAATTGGGCTGTTTTACACCGAAAACATGGAGTTTGCATATACCGATTTAGGCAAAAAAGCTACGATCGCAATCTTCCCCTTGATTTTTCTTCTTTATCAACCGATGATCAAATGGAGATGGTTTGTTAATACTTTTATTGCTGGCACTATTATTTCAATAGTTATCAATCTTAGTATTTCAACTATAATTTATATCCAAAAATCTGATCCTTCGGTGTTTACAGGTGTGGGGTTAGCACATTTGATGCACCGAGGCTATTGGACGATTTATCTTCTAATAGCTGTATATTTTCTTTTTAATAAAGCGTTTGACACACAAATTAAAAAAAGAAGAAATAAATACTTATTAATAGCCCTATTTATAATCATTTTTGCTGTTTTATTGCTCTCTAAAATAGGGTTTATTATTATTTCCCTTTTGTTCTTATGGTTTATAATTAAATTGTATGAACATGTAAAAAAGTGGATTTTTATAGTTGTAACCACTTCCATTGCACTTGTAATGTTTTCTACTTATCTATTCCTTCCTTCAGTGAAAGAGAGGATTGATTTAATGTTTTTGGAAATACAAAAGCCAAAAGAGGATTATGATATGAATAAAACAGGAAGTACAGAAGCCAGACTTTTAGCATGGGAGAGTTCGATCCAAATTATTAATGAAAACTTTTGGTTTGGAGTTGGAACAGGCGATGTAGAAGATAAGCTCAAGCAACAATATTCTGACAATGGCTATTTTAAACTTGAAAAAAGTAACTTAAATAGTCACAACCAATTTTTAAATTCTCATGTTGCATTAGGAGTTTTTGCCCCACTGTTTTTACTTATGGCTTTTTTTATAAACTTGCTGAAAAAGCGTCCCACAGATAAGTACCATACTTGGCGATTTGGAGTAACTATAATACTTTTTTTAGCTTTGTTAATTGAATCAATGCTTGAAGCGCAGGCGGGTATTATACCTTATGCTTTTTTACTTTGCTTTTTTTACAGCTCAAGGGTTGAGAGGAGATGACAAGGCTTTCTTAATCTTAATGTTTAATAATTTTTTGATAAAAGGTTCTGTTTGTTTTTGTATCTATAACTATAGCATAAATGCCTGTTTGTAAATAAGATATATCTAAACTATTGTTGCTTGTAAGTTGTATTTCTTTTTCTAAGACTTTTTCTCCCGTAATATTGTATATTGTTATCTGTGTAGTTTTTCCTTCTAGCGGATATTTCGTGCTGAATATTAGTATGTTTTTAACAGGATTTGGAAAAACTAATATTTGTTCACTTTTTATATTACTATGAATATTGGTAGACACAGGGGCTATTGTTCGAAAAAAAGTATAAACACTTCCACTTCGGGAAACTAAGTAAAGATAGCCATTAGAGGAGAGAGCCATTTTTTCAATTCGTAGATCTGTCAAGTCTTGGGTTATATCTTCCCATGTCTCGCCGTGGTCATCAGAATAGAGGACACATCCTGGTCCACCGTATTCGTTTGTACAACCAATAAAAATTCGGTCGTTTGGATCAATTACTATGGCTTGTACGTCTGCTAATTTTTTTCTTTCCCAAGTGTTTCCGTTATCTGTTGAACGAAAAAAACCATAACGTGTACCTGCAAAGATATAGTCTATGGAGTTTGTTGCTATCGATTGAACGTGGTTGTCTTCTTGCCAGCAGCTTTCCCATGTATTTCCACCATCATCAGAGAATAGGATATCACTGTTTTTGAAAAAATTTGTAGTTCCAGCAAATAAAACTCCTTCGCTATTTTGAGTAAAGGAGGTTATAGGAGAACCGTAGTAATTGTCAAAAACCACTTCCACTTCTGTGCAAGTATAGTTTGTCTTTATAATACCTCCTCTACATCCTATGAATATATCTTTTTCCTGACTCAGAAACATAGTGTAAGGTAATAAAGTATAAGGTGCTTCTTGGAAAACTGTAGAACTCCACGTGTTTCCACTGTCCTTAGAATAAAATAATTCTGACCATTTGATAATAAATATGTCCCCATTTGAATAGTTAATATCTATTTTCCCGGCTACATTTTCATAACCCGTAAGAATCCATGTTTCCCCATTGTCCAGCGTTTTATATAAACCGAACTGGGTGCCTATAAGGAGTCCTTGTTCACCATAACCTTTCATACAGTAAATTTCAGTATCTGGGTTTGGAGGCTCTAATGGTATCCAAAAATCTTGTGCTACCGCTTGTAAGCAGATTAGAAAAAGGGTGGTTATAAGTGGTAGTTTTTTCATGTTTTTAAGATTTTTTTGGTAAATATTTGATTGCCTAATTGTAAATGAAAAATATATGTGCCAGTTTTTAAATAAGATATATCCAAACTATTATTACTTGAAAGTTGTATTTCTTTTTCTAAGACTTTTTCTCCTACTATATTGTATATTTTTATCTGTGCAGTTTTTCCCTCTAATGGTTGTTTAGTGCTATATGTTAGCATATTATTAACTGGATTTGGAAAAATTAATAGCTGTTCATGTTTTACAATATTTTGAATATTGGTTGACACTGGTGTTATTGTCCGAAAGAGAGAGGATACATTACTACTACATCCGACAACCAATAAAAGATAACCATCAGAAGAGAGAGCCATTTTTTCGATCCTAAGATTAGTTAAGCCCTGAGTTATATCCTCCCATGTGTCACCGTGGTCGTCAGAATAAAGTACACAACCCGGTCCTCCGTATTCGTCTGTACATCCTATAAAAATCCGATCGTTTGAATCAATTATTATAGCTTGTACGTCTGCTAATTTCTTTCTTTCCCAAGTGTTTCCATTATTGGTTGAGCGAAAAAAACCAAAACGTGTACCTGCAAAGATGTAGTCTATTGAGTTTGTCGCAAGCGATTGAACGTGGTTGTCGTCTTGCCAGCAGCTTTCCCATGTGTTTCCACTATCAAAAGAGAATAGGATATCACTATTTGCGAAAAAATTTATAGTTCCGGCAAATAAAGCCCCTTCATTATTCTGAGTAAAGGAGGTTATAGGAGAATCGTAGTAGTCTTCGAAAACTATTGTCCAAACTGTGTCGTGGAGGTTTTTTTTATATATTCTGCCCCCATTACTAAAAACAATAAACTTTTCGTTAACATGTATTGCACAAGGGACTTCGGGTGTTGGAATAGTATCCCATGTATCGCCGTTATTGTCAGAAAAGTGCAAATTCCACGAGCCTGCGTAAATACGGTCATTTGCATCAACCGTAAATGACCGTACGGCAGAGTTTAATCCGGTTTTTTCAATAGTTTTTCCATTGTCTAAAGTTCTGTAAACACCATCTTTTACTCCAAAATAAACACCATGGCTATTTGAGGTCATAGCACGTACCCAAAAATTTTCAGGTGTATCTAATGGCACCCAAAAGTCTTGTGCTACCGCTTGCAAACAGATTATAAAAAGGGTGGTTATAAGTGGTAGTTTTTTCATACGTATTGTTCTTTTTTCTTTT
>DAOSIN010000008.1:0-8492 GCA_035366675.1 Salinivirgaceae bacterium
TTAGTTATCAGCTTGGCAATCTGCATTTTGTTTATGTTAGAGAACCGATGTCCATATACCGAGTTCTTTTTATCCTCCATAAGTTTGGTGATATCGCGTGGCACAACCAATTGATTGACAGTGTCAGTAAGCGAAACCTCAACTCTGCTACAAACCTCCTCAGCCGACTTTTTAGAGACAAAGCCAGCTGTGATAAAGGCATACAGTGCTAAAACTGAGTATCCTATAATATTTTTTATCTTCGTGCTCATGCTCTGTCGTTTAATATATCTTTAATTTGCAACGCTTTATCGCCAATGCTTCCTGCACCCATTGTTACCAAAATATCGAAACGTTGGTTTTTAACAAATTCGATTATATCATCAAAAGCAACGTACTTACCATTTTCAACTTTGCTTGCCAACGCCTGACCCGTAATTCCCTCTATCGGTTGCTCGCGGGCTGGGTAAATGTCGGTAATTATCGCCAAATCGCTTGAATTTAAAGCGGTTATAAACTCAGCTTCTAAATCTCTTGTCCGTGAATAGAGGTGTGGCTGGAATATAACCGTAATTTTCCTGTCTGGGAAAATTTTACGTATCGATTTTATGCAAGCATCTATTTCGCCCGGATGATGTGCATAATCGTCAATATAAATTTCGGGAGATTTGTTATGCATTTCAAAACGTCTCTCCACGCCTTTGAATGATAGAAGTCCAGTTCTTAACAAATTCTCATTCAGCCCAACTTTTAGAGCAAACGATGATGCTGCCACTGCATTTTCAAAATTGTAATACCCTGGAGCTCCCATTTGCAACGAATTAAACTTGCCAAACGGTGTTATAAGGTCGAATTGATAACAGCCATCAACAATTTTGATATTGTTTGCAAAAATGTCGGCAGTATCGTCTTCGGCGTGATAGGTCAGTAGCTCGGTGTTTTTATTGGGTTTCAATGCTATTCCCCTTTTGTAAATAATAAATCCCTCTTGCGAGACCTGTCCTGCAAACTGACTGAACGCCGATTTTAAATTCTCTAAATTTTGGTAAATATCGAGATGGTCAGCCTCTACAGATGTAACGATTGCTGCGTGCGGATTTAGTTGTAAAAACGCCCTGTCATATTCGTCAGCCTCGACAACCATTTCGGCAGAGTTTGACAACAAAATATTTGTGCTATAGTTGCGCGATATTCCTCCCATAAATGAGTTGATTCCCTGTTCACGTTGATTTAGCAAGTGTGAAAGCAGCGTTGTTATAGAGGTCTTTCCATGTGTGCCCGCAACAGCGTAAACCTTATGATTTGACGCAATCAAAGCTAACATTTGCGAACGGCGCATTACCGTTTTTCCGTAATCGCTCCAAATTTTTAGAACAGACAAAGTGTCGGGCACCGCAGGAGTTCTAACAACAAGTGTCTCTCCTGTGAGAAAATGTGGAGGAATTAAGTCTGTGTTATCTGAATAAAAAACTTTAATCGACTCGCTTTCAAGCTTGCGTGTAAGTTTGGTTTCACGCAAGTCGTAACCGGCTACATTTTTGCCTGCATGCTTCCAATAGCGCGCTAATGCGCTCATGCCAATGCCGCCAATGCCAATGCAAAAAATGTTTTTAATATGGTTACTATTTTGTATCATCTCTTTTGTAAAGCAAGTTTTTCTATTTCGTTTGATATATCTCTGTCGGCATTAGCCAACGCAAGTTTTTTAATATTTGTCGACAGTTCGTCTGTAAGTTCCTTATCTTTAGTTAGTTTGCTTAATACGGTTGTAAGTTCACCGATTTTATTGTCAGGAAGCAGTATCGCAGCCTGTTTCTCCGATAAAGCCCTTGCATTGAACGTTTGATGGTCTTCAGCCACGTTCGGGCTTGGAATTAAGATAACTGGTTTGCCCACAATGCAAAGCTCCGAGATTGTGCCCGCTCCTGCACGTGAAACAATGATGTTTGCAGCGGTGTAGGCAAAATCCATTTTATCAATAAATCGCAGAACGCGTATATTTGTCAGGTCGTAATCCTTTGATTTTTCGACCATTTCGTTGTAATACAAATTTCCTGTTTGCCATAACAGCTGTATATTGTTTTCGATAAACCAAGGCAACGATTCAAGTATCTGATTGTTAACCGATCTTGCGCCTAAGCTGCCACCCAAAACAAGTACAATCGGCTTGTCGCTTGTAACGTTGAAAAATTCGAGTGCTTCAGAAATCTTTACATTGCTGAGTGACATAGACTTACGAACAGGGTTTCCTGTGTAAACTATTTTCTCTTTCGGAAAAAACTTTTCCATTCCATCGTATGCAACGCAAATTGTTTTCGCTTTTTTGGACAAGATTTTGTTTGTTACGCCGGCATAACTGTTTTGTTCCTGGATTAGTGTTGGCACTTTCATTCGTGAAGCCCAATACAGCACAGGTCCCGATGCAAAACCACCAAATCCTGCTGCAACTGTTGGCTTAAATTGTTTTACAATTTTTCGAGCCATTAACATGCTTTTAATCAACGAGATAACAAACGAAATCATTTTAAAAGACAGTTTTCGTGGCATACCTTTTACGGGCAGTCCAACTATCTCGTAACCCGATTGCGGTATCTTTTCCATCTCCATTTTGCCCAATGCCCCAACAAACAGTATCTTGCTGTTGGGATATTTGCTACGGAACTCGTTGGCTACCGCTAATGCCGGAAATATATGACCTCCGGTTCCTCCGGCACTAATCAATAATTTTATCGGTGACATTTCCTTCATCTTGAACCTCGTTATCTGTATCGTTTGTCTGTTCAGATGGCTCATTAGCCATATTTTGTTTTAATATCTCTTTGCTCACACTTAATATAATACCTATTTGTATCCCATTGATAATCATAGAAGTACCTCCCATGCTTATCATTGGCAATGTTTGCCCCGTAACAGGGAAGAATCCTATATTTACACTTATGTGAGTAAAAGCCTGCAATACAATTAAAATAACCATTCCCGCAACCAAAAATGCAGGAAAGGTGGTTGGACATTTTCTTATCAATGCGACACTCCTGAAAAGAAGTATCAGATATAGCGACATTATAAATATTCCTGTGATAAGCCCGTACTCCTCTATGATAATGGCAAAAATAAAATCAGAGTAGGGGTGTGGCAATATATTTCTTTGAACACTCTGTCCTGGTCCTTTTCCAAACATTCCCCCTGTGGCGACAGCTATTTTTGCCTGATCGGCTTGAAAGTTTTCTCCATCTTTGGAGATATAATTTTCTATTCTTCGCTTCCAGGTTCCAATTCGTCCTGTATCGGGTGAATTAAGGGCAACTAAAATAAAAATACCGACACCGACAGCACCAATGCCCGCTAATAACGCAATGTGTTTAGTTTGAACTCTGCCAATAAATAGCAACACCATAGAGCTAATAAAAACTAAAAGAGATGTTGATAAATTAGCAGGCAGAATAAGCATACAGGTCAATCCAATAGGAATTAGCAGCGGAACGACACCTTTTTTTAAATCCTTTATTTCGGGCTGTTTTTGAGATATTTGAGCTGCCAAATACATCATTAATGCCATTTTTGCAAAATCGGAAGTTTGAAAAGAGAATCCTCCCGGAAGTGTAATCCAACGTGCAGCTTCGTTTATACTTACTCCACGAACCAATGTATATAGCAATAATGGTATGGAAGCGTAATATAGAAGCTTTGCTAAATTGTAGAAAATTTTGTAATTGGCTCTATGAACGATAAAAACGGTTAATAACGAAACACCTACAAACATCAGCTGCTTACTTAAATAGTAAAATGTATTTCCTCCGGCTTGTTTGTAGGCAAGTGTCCCGGTTGAGCTGTAAACTACCAATATTGACACAAGACAAAGCATTATGGTAATTACCCATATCACTCTGTCGCCTTTCAAATATGTAAATACAGCCTTCATATGTTCATAATTTTTTCAGTTTAAGGTCATATGGAACTCACATGCTTTATAATCATGCTTTTGGGTGTCACGTTTAGGTTTGCATGTTCGTTTCATCCTATTGTTCTAATTATAAATCTCTTACAGCATCTTTAAATTTTTTACCGCGCTCTTCATAGTTTGAAAATAGGTCAAAACTTGCACAGGCGGGGCTTAACAAAACTACATCATTAGGTTCGGCGAGTTTGTAAGCTGCATATACAGCATCTTTCATCGATTGTGTCTCTACAATAATGTTTACTTTGTCTTTAAAGTGGTTTACAATTTTTTTGTTGTCTGTACCTAAACATACAATTGCTTTAACGTTTTTAGCTACAACTTCGTTTAATTCCGAATAGTCGTTGCCTTTGTCAACTCCTCCAACAATCCAAACAGTTGGCTTAGTCATGCTTTCAAGGGCATACCAAGTTGAGTTGATATTCGTGGCTTTTGAATCGTTGATATAGAGCACTCCATGAATTGTTAGGTACTCTTCCAATCGATGTTCAACGCCAGTAAAGCTTGCCAACGATTCCCTAATCTTTTCATTTTTGATATTAGTTATGTCGGCTGCTAAACCTGCTGCCATTGCATTGCACAGATTGTGTTTACCTTTAATAATAAGTTTGTCATAAAACATAGTGAGCTGATTGTTATATTTTATTATTATTTGATTCTCTGATATATAAGCGTTGTTTTTTGAGTCGTCTTTTAAACTGAATGTTAGCTTTTTAGCAACAATATTTAGTTCCGACATCTTTTTTTCTATCACTGGGTCGTCTGCAAAATATATGAAATAGTCAGACTGGTTTTGATTTTGTAATATTCTGAATTTTGAATTTATGTAATTGTCGAAATTATAATTGTAACGGTCTAAGTGGTCGGGTGTGATATTCATTAAAATTGCAATGTGTGCGTGAAATGTAAACATCGTATCAAGCTGAAAACTTGATAGTTCCACCACAAACCAATCAGGGTCTTCCGTAACGATTTGGCGAGCTAAGCTTTGTCCTACGTTGCCGGCTAATCCAACTTTCAATCCCGCTTGCTTTAATATATGGTATATTAAAAGCGTGGTGGTCGTTTTGCCGTTCGAGCCTGTAATGGCAATAAATTTAGCATTCGTATTACGCGCACCGTACTCTATTTCGCCAATTATCTCTACGCCCGATTTTTTTGCTTGCACAATAATATCGCTCTCGTCTGGTATTCCGGGGCTTTTAATAATTGTCTTTGCGTTTGTAATTATTTCAACTGAATGTTTCCCCTCTTCGAAATCTATTCCTGCTTCAACAATCTCTTTTCTGTATTTATCTTTAAGCGTTCCAAAATCAGAAACAAACACACTCTCTCCATTACGTTTGGCAAGCAATGCTGCGCCAACGCCACTCTCTCCTCCACCAAGAACAACTATGTTATATCGTTTTTGCATATTGTTATTATCTGATTTTCAGTGTTATAATTGTAAGAACGGCTAACAGCAGCCCAATAATCCAAAATCGAGTTACAATTTTCGGCTCAGGAATACTCTTTTTCTGATAATGGTGATGCAGTGGCGACATCAAAAATATCCGCCTGCCCTCACCATACTTGCGTTTCGTATATTTGAAATATGAGACCTGCATTATTACCGACAAATTCTCAATCAAGAAAATACCACACAAAATCGGGATTAAAAGCTCTTTTCTGATTAATACAGCGTAAACAGCTATAATTCCGCCAATTGTCAGGCTTCCGGTATCTCCCATAAACACTTGTGCCGGGAACGAATTGTACCACAGAAACCCAACCATAGCCCCTATAAATGAGGCGATAAACACGACCAATTCGCCCGTGTCGGGGATATAAAATATATTCAGATAGTTTGCATAAATAATGTTACCCGACAGATAAGCCAGAACCCCGAGCGTAACGCCCATTATCGCACTACTTCCCGTTGCGAGTCCGTCGAGTCCATCGGTTATGTTGGCTCCGTTTGAGACTGCTGTTACGATAAATATTACGACAGCTATAAATACCACCCACGACCATTTTTCGGCACTTTCGTCATCTATGAAAAAGAGAAGACTCTTATAATCGCCACTGTTGTTTTTAAAGAATGGAACGTTGGTTTGCGTGGTTTTTAAATCAGCTTGTGGTGTGTCGATTTCGCTAACGATAGCGGTTTCCTGCACTGTCGTTTCCCTGATAACAATGTTGGGGTGAAGCCACATGGTTAATCCAACTATCAGACCTAAGCTAACCTGCCCTATTACCTTGAATTTTCCCGATAATCCCTTTTTATTCTTTTTAAAAACTTTGATATAATCGTCTATAAAACCGATAGTTCCCATTAATAGAGTGGTTGCCAGCATTAAGATTATGTAAATGTTGTGAATTTTCGCAAACAGAAGTGTTGGTATTACTATCGAGGCAATGATAATTATACCACCCATTGTTGGCGTACCTTTTTTTTGCATTTGCCCCTCTAAGCCTAAATCGCGGATAGTTTCACCTATCTGTCTCTTTTGTAAAAATCGGATAATCCCCTTGCCGAAAATTATTGAAATTATAAGGCTTACAGAGAAAGCTAATGCTGCACGTACCGTAATATATTGGTACAATCCCGAACCGGGTACCTCCATATCATATAATAATTCGCCTAAATAGTAAAACATAGCTTTATTTGTTTATTTATCAATCGTTTTTAAAATAGCAATTGCTTCAACCATGTCGTCAAAAGGATACTTAACTCCTTTTATCTCCTGATAATTTTCGTGTCCTTTGCCGGCTATCAAAATAATATCTCCTTGCTGAGCCATTGTACAAGCGGTTTTTATTGCTTCACGCCTATCGGGATTTTTTATATAAACCGATTTGCACATCTCTTTTAACCCGGCTTCCATATCGGCGATTATCGCCAAAGGCTCCTCACTGCGAGGATTATCGCTTGTGAGTATAACCATATCGCTCTGTTTGGCAGCCTCTTGCGCCATTAGCGGACGTTTCGTTTTATCGCGGTCGCCACCTGCGCCTATTACCGTGATAACCTTTTCGTCTCCCGTGCGAATATCATGTATAGTCTGCAAAACATTGGTCACTGCATCTGGCGTATGGGCGTAATCGACAATAACAAAAACGCCCGATTTTGACATGTATCGTTCAAATCGCCCTTTAACAGGCTGTTGACGGCTGATTGCGGTTAACGTCTCTTGTTGCTCAAAACCCAACAATATACATGTTCCGAAAGCTGCCAACAGATTGTAAGAGTTAAACTCGCCTGTCAATGATGTCCACACCTCTATATTGTTGATTTCTAACAACATCCCCTCTAACTGTTTTGAAATCACTTTTGCCTTGAAATCGGTTGGTCGCAACAGTCCGTAGGTTTTTTTGTTGGCTTTGCTGTTTTGAACCATAATCTTGCCGTTTTTGTCATCGGTGTTGTACAAGGCGAATGATTTTGGCGGTAACATGGTAAAAAACAGCTGCTTAGCGGCGATATACGAATCCATTGTCTTATGGTAATCTAAATGGTCTTGCGTGATATTCGTAAACACTCCACCCACGAAATGTAGTCCTGCAATTCGGTTTTGGATAATAGAGTGCGAACTTACCTCCATAAAACAGTATTCGCAGCCCGATGTAACCATTTCAGCCATAATACGGTTTAGTTCAATTGCATCAGGTGTTGTAAGTGACGAGGGATATTCTTTGTTGTTTATCAATATTTTAACTGTCGAGAAAAGACCGCATGGATATCCCAAGTCGCTTACAATTTTATATAGGAGCGTGGCTGTTGTTGTTTTGCCGTTGGTTCCTGTTATTCCCACAAGTTTAAGTTTCTCCGAGGGATTATCGTAGAAATTTGAGGCAGCCAAACCAAGAGCATTCGACGAGTCGTTAACTTTCACATAAACAACGTTTTGCGTCAACGTTTCGGGCAAGTTCTGACAAAGAATTGCAGTTGCACCATTATTAATAGCAGTTTCAATATAATTGTGCCCGTCTGTGTTAGTGCCACAAATTGCAGCAAACAGTGAGTTCTGCGTGCATTTCCGCGAATCGATGCAAATAGCGTTGATGTCAATAGTGTCGCTTCCATGTATTGACTCAACCGATATGCCTTTTAATATTTTATCTAACTTCATCTGCTTTCGATTACGGATTTAGAAATTTTTCGATAACTCTAACACAATATACTCTCCTCCACGGATATGTGAATTTGGCTCTAAGCTCTGACGGGTAACAATTCCGCGCCCTCTAACTTCAACTTTTAATCCCGCATTTTCGCAAACCGACAATGCATCTTTAATCCCCATTCCCATAACATTTGGAACTTGCCTTGGATAAAAAATCCTATTCTGCATTTTTACTTTATCGTCAAGTTTGGTTGTAACAACCCATTGACTATTTTTACCCGATAAGTTTTCTCGGGGAACATCGAAGAGATTTAAAATTTTCAGCAAATCCTCCTTATTTCCCGAAAACGTGTATGGTACTAACTCTTCTTTTTTAGCTAATTGCTCATCTAAGGGGTCAACCATGTCGGGTCTTGTTGCGTAAACTTTATCGGCTATCTCCTTAAATACAGGTC